>NZ_JBFBEE010000027.1:0-114057 GCF_040683555.1 Streptomyces sp. NPDC093510 | reverse complement strand
GCCCCCACCCCTGGCCGTCCGGCTCAAGGAAGACTTGCGGTGCAGGGGCGGGAGTCAAGGGTGGAGCGGAGCGGAATCGGCGGAGCCGACGCGACCGCAGGGAGCGCCCTTTACTGCCGGCCCGGAGGCGCCACAATCCGCTAAAAACCGGGCGGCCCCGGCCACCATCCGGTGCGGGCAAGCCGAAGCCTCCCCGCCAGGCACTCAGCAGGGGTCCGTCGCCAGGCGCGCGTGCAGTTCCACGTCGTATCGGATGCCGTCGTACGTCAGCTTCTGGCGTTGCAGCCCTTCCACCGCGAAACCCGCCGCGCGGGCCACGCGGCACGATGCGAGGTTGTTCGTACGGTGGCCCAGTTCCAGGCGGAACAAGCCGAGTTCAGCGAACGCCCAGCCCGCCACAGCCCCGCACCCGTACGCCGCCACCCCCCTCCCCCGCGCGCCCGGAGTCGTCCAGTACGACACCCAGCCGATGCCGTGGACATGGTTCACCGCGCCCACCGAGGCATTGCCCAGCGCCGTGCCGTTCTCGTCCTCCACTGCGAAGGCGTACGCCGAACCGGCGTCGCGCTCGGCCGCCCGGCGCGCGACCCAACGGGCGGCCGCTCCAAGGGAGTCGACGGGCTCGTCCGCCTGCCACGCCATCTCCGGTTCGGAGAAGGCGGCCCGGACGGTGGCCGCGTCCTCTGCCTGCCAGGCGCGGAGGCGCAGGTCACCCACGGAGGGTGGGGGCGTCATCCGCCTTGAGGGTGCGGAGGAGTTCGTACAGGGCGCCAGGAGCCACCGTGGTGATCTCCGTGGGCCGATCACTCTCACGAAGGTGCACGTGGCCGGCGGCGCCGTTCGCCAACTCGACGCATTCGCCCTCGCCGCCGCCGCTGAACGAGGACTTCTGCCACTCAAGTTGGTTCATGGCGCTCCTTCTCAAAGGCTGTACATCACGTGCTGGATCAGACTCAACGAGTCACGTGCTTCGTGTGACTCCGGTGCCGCCTCCGGGTCGACCGGGTCCAGAGCCAGCACGGAGAGCCGTTCGAACATCTTGCCGTACTCATCGATGTGTTCTCCATCCCGCAAGAAGACGGAGTTCAGCGGGTGCTCCAGATAGACGGTGTCGAGTTCCGGGGCCGCGCCGCCGAAGATCGCGAATGAGCGGCTGTACGCGGAGTAGGCGCCCGCCTCGAACGGGAAGATCTGCAGCGTCACATGCGGCAGTCTGGCCACCTCCATCAGGCGCAGCAGTTGTTTCCGCATCGTCTGGGGACCACCGATCCGGGCGTGCAGTGCCGCTTCGTGGATGATCGCGCGATACGGCACCGGCCGGTCGGCGGCGAGGACACGCTGACGGGCCAGCCGGAACTCGCTGTACCGAGCGGCCCGCTCCTGATCGCTCTCCGTCTCGCTGAGGACCGCACGCGTGTACTCCTCGGTCTGGAGCAGTCCCGGGATGAAGAGCGGCTCATGCGTACGGAGATTCGCAGCTCGCCCTTCGAGCTCTGCGAGATTGCGTGCGGTCGGGCCGATGAGGCCCTGAAAGTCGTCCCACCAGCCTCGACCCGGCTCCTGTGCCATCTCCATGAGCCCGTCGAAGTATGGCCCCGGTGGGCAGCCGTACGCCCGCAGCACCTTGTACAACCGGTTGCGGGACACGTTGATACGGCCGGCCTCGATGTGACTGATCCGGGTGCGTTCACCATCGAGGAGCCGAGCAGCGTCGTCACTGGACATCCGCGCCCCTAGGCGCAACTTGCGCAGCTCCGCGCCAAGTCGTCGCTGCCGCTCGCTGGGCGTACTCCGTGGCGGCATCATCCCTCCCTCTGATCGTGCGCAGTGTGCCCCGATCTCACGAGCGGCGTCGCCGCGTTGACGCGTACGTCACCCACACGGGGCCAATCTGGCGTTCACGATTGAACTCACATCATGAATGAACCTACCTTCAGAGTCACCGCACAGTCCGCTGAAGCGAGGAAGTACCCCCGGCCACAACAGAGTTGGCGGGCATGGTCACCTCACTCCGCACGCCCATGGAGCCCCCCCATGAACGACCCACCCCCCACCACCGGCGTAACCCTCACCTTCCCGCCCGACCCCGTCTGGGTCCGCACCGCGCGGGAAACGGTGCGGACCCTCCTCGTCTCGACGGGACGTACGGAACTGGCCGACACCGCCGCCCTGCTGACCTCCGAAGCCGTCACGAACGCCATCAACGCCTGCGCCACCAAAGCCTGCACCGCTCCGGTGACCCTCTTCGCCGACTGGGCCGGCCAGGACCTCCGCGGCCGGCTCCGGGTTCTCATCCACGACGAAGCCCCCGGCCTGCCCGTCTGCCGGACCCCCGTCGAGGACGACGAAACCGGCCGCGGCATACAGCTCATCTCGTACGGCGCCGACGCCTGGGGCATCTGCAGAGACGGGCCGGGACCGGGCAAGGCCACCTGGTTCGAGCTCGACGGCTGAGGTCCATAAGGGGGGCCCACCGCCACGAACGCGACGGCGCCCGGGACTCTTCAGTCCCGGGCGCCGTCAGTCGCGCACTACGCGTCACTCATCGACGTCAGCCGACCAGTACCGCCTTCTCCTCCGCGAAGTGGCACGCCGACTCGTGGGCGGCCGGGGTGTCCGTTCCCACGAAACGCTCGGGGATCGCGAGCAGCGGAGTCTCCGTCGCGCACTTGTCCTCCGCCTTCCAGCAGCGGGTGCGGAAGCGGCAGCCCGAGGGCGGGTTCGCGGGGGACGGCACGTCACCGGTGAGGATGATGCGCTCGCGGCCCTCGCGGGCCTCCGGGTCCGGGACGGGGACCGCGGAGAGGAGTGCCTGCGTGTAGGGGTGCGTCGGGTGCTCGTAGATCTGCTCGTCCGAGCCGATCTCCGCCATCTTTCCGAGGTACATGACGCCCACGCGGTCCGAGATGTGCCGGACGATCGACAGGTCGTGCGCGATGAAGAGGTAGGACAGGTTGAACTCGTCCTGGAGCTTCTCCATCAGGTTGATGACCTGGGCCTGGACGGAGACGTCCAGGGCCGAGACCGGCTCGTCGCAGATGATGATCTCGGGGTTGAGGGCCAGACCGCGGGCGATGCCGATGCGCTGGCGCTGGCCGCCCGAGAACTGGTGCGGGTAGCGGTTGATGTACTCGGGGTTGAGGCCGACCACGTCCAGGAGCTCCTGGACCTTCTGGCGGCGCGAGCCCTTCGGGGCCACCTCGGGGTGGATCTCGAAGGGCTCCCCGATGATGTCGCCCACCGTCATACGGGGGTTCAGGGACGTGTAGGGGTCCTGGAACACCATCTGGATGTTGCGGCGGACCGCCTTCAGCGCACGCCCGGACAGCTTGGTGATGTCCTGGCCCTTGTAGAAGACCTCGCCGGCGGTGGCACGCTCCAGGGTCATCAGGAGCTTGGCGACCGTGGACTTGCCACAGCCGGACTCGCCCACGATGCCCAACGTCTCGCCCTGGTACAGGTCGAAGGAGATGCCGTCGACCGCCTTGACCGCGCCGACCTGCTTCTTGAGCAGGATTCCCTGGGTGAGAGGGAAGTGCTTGACGAGGTTGCGGACCTGGAGGATCGGCTCGCCGCGCTCCACCGGTGCCTCGATGGCCGCGACGGCCTCCTCGGGGGTGGCCGCGTCGACCGTTTCCACCTCGGAGACGTTCGGCGTCGCGACCTGCGGCTCGTCGGCCTTCGAAGCCTTCTTCGGCTCAGCCATGGATCGTCTCCTTCCAGAAGTGGCACGCGCTGCCGCGGCCCGGCAGCTCCGCGCCGTCCTGCTCGGTGACCGGCACGAGCGCCGGGATCTCCGTGCGGCAGATGTCCTGCGCCTTGGGGCAGCGCGGGTTGAACGCACAACCGCCGGGGATTTTGAGCAGGTTGGGCGGCAGGCCCTTGATCGCGTAGAGCTCCTGGCCCTTCTGGTCGAGCCGGGGGATCGAGTCCAGGAGGCCGCGGGTGTACGGGTGCGCCGGGCGCTTGTACAGCTCGTGCACCGGCGCCGTCTCGACGATCCGGCCCGCGTACATGACCGCGATCTTGTCCGCGACGTCGGCGACGACGCCGAGGTCGTGGGTGATCAGGATCAGGCCCATGTTGTACTCGCGCTGGAGCTCGGCCAGCAGGTCCATGACCTGCGCCTGGACCGTCACGTCGAGCGCCGTGGTGGGCTCGTCCGCGATGATCAGGTCCGGTTCCAGGGCGAGCGCCATCGCAATCATGATGCGCTGGCGCATACCGCCGGAGAACTGGTGCGGGTAGTCGTTCACCCGCTCCTTGGCGGCCGGGATCTTGACCTTGTCCATCAGTTCGATGGCCTTGGTCTTGGCCTCCTTGCGGCTCATGCCCTCGTGCACCCGGAACATCTCGCCGAGCTGGTAGCCCACCGAGAGGACGGGGTTGAGCGAGGACAGCGCGTCCTGGAAGATCATCGCGATCTTGCGGCCGCGGATCTTCCTGCGCTCCTCGTTGGACATCTTGAGCATGTCCTGGCCGCGGAAGAGGATCTCGCCCTGCGGGATCTTGCCGGGCGGCATGTCGAGGATGCCCATGATCGCCTGGGCGGTCACGGACTTGCCGGAGCCCGACTCGCCGAGGACGGCGAGCGTCTCGCCCGCGTCCACGCTGTAGTTGACGCCGTTGACGGCCTTGACCACCCCGTCGCGGGTGTGGAATTCGACGTGGAGGCCATTCACGTCCAGGAGCCGGCCACTCTTCTCCTCGCCCGAGCGGGGGGCGGGGATGGAATCGGCCTTGAGATCGATGCTGGTCATGTACGCCTCCCTCAGCGCAGCTTCGGGTCGAGGGCTTCGCGTACGGCGTCACCCATCATGATGAACGCCAACACCGTGATGCTCAGCATTCCTGCCGGGAAGAACAGCGTGTGCGGGTTGTTCCGGATGTCCTGCGTCGCAGTGGAGATGTCGCCGCCCCAGGAGATGGCGTCGTCGGCGAGGCCGAGACCCAGGTAGGAGAGCGTGGACTCCGCGACGATGTACGTGCCGAGCGAGATCGTCGCCACGACGATCACCGGGGCGATCGCGTTGGGCAGCACGTGCCGGAACAGGATTCGCTTGGTCCCCGCGCCGAGCGCGCGCGCCGCCACCACGTAGTCGGAGTGCTTGGTGGTGATGACCGCGCCACGCATCACACGGGCGATCTGCGTCCAGCCCAGGAAGGCCAGGGCGCCCATCACGACCCACACGCTGCGGTCGGTGAAGGAGTTCAGGACGACCATCGCGCCGAGCAGGAACGGGATGCCGAAGAACACGTCGATGAGACGCGAGATCACGCTGTCCCAGAAGCCGCCGAAGTAGCCGGCGAGCATTCCGCACAGGCCGCCGAACAGGGTGACCAGGAGGGTCACGCCCAGACCGACGATGATGGAGTTGCGCGCGCCGTGGACGACCCGGGCGTAGATGCTGCGGCCCGTCCTGTCGTATCCGAACCAGTCGGCCTGGAAGAAGTGGCCGAGCTCCGGCTTGCCCAGGAAGTGCTTCGCCTGGTCGCCCGTTCCCGGGTCCGTGCCGGTGAACATGCCGGGGAAGGCGGCCACCAGCAGCAGGAGCAGGATCAGGACCGCCGAGATCACGAAGAGCGGATTGCGCCGCAGTTCGCGCCAGGCGTCTCCCCAGAGGCTGCGGGGCTTGCCCGTCGAGACCGGGGCGGCGGAGACCGCGGAACCCGCCACGACTTCGTCCTGTGCCGCCGCGCTCTCGTCCGTGGTCGAGGTCTTGGTCAGGTCAGGCATAACGGATCCTCGGGTCCAGGACCGCGTAAAGCAGGTCGACGATCAGGCTGGCTGCGAGGTACACGAGCACCAGGACGGTGACGACACCGACGATGACCGCGCCCTCACGGCGGGCCAGCGCCTGGAAGAGCAGGTTGCCGACGCCCGTCACGTTGAAGATGCCCTCGGTGATGACCGCGCCGCCCATCAGGGCGCCGATGTCCGTACCGAGGTAGGTGACCACGGGGATCAGCGAGTTGCGCAGCAGGTGCCGGGTGACGATGCGCTGGCGCGGCAGGCCCTTGGCGACCGCGGTGCGCATGTAGTCCGCCTGGCGGTTCTCCGCGATCGAGGTGCGGGTCAGGCGGGCCACGTAGGCGAGGCCGACCATGCCGAGCACGAGGGCGGGCACGAGCAGCTGGCCCATGTTCTCGGAGTCCTGGACCGTCGGTGTGATCCAGCCCAGCTCGTTGCCGAAGAACAGCTGGCAGAGCAGGCCGACCACGAAGATCGGTACCGAGATCACCAGGAGGGTGAAGAGCGTGACCGCGTTGTCGACGAACCGTCCGCGCCGGATGCCCGCGAGGACACCGAGGGTGATGCCGACGATGAGCTCGAACGTCCAGGCCATCGAGGCCAGTCGCATCGAGACCGGGAACGCCTGGGTGATCTCGTCCAGGACCGGCCGGTTGCCGGCGATGGTCTTGCCGAAGTCCCCTTGCAGCAGCCCGCCCATGTAGTGCAGATACTGCTGCCACAGTGGCAGATCAAGACCACGGTCGTGCCGGATCTGCGCGACCTGCGCGGGGTCCGGCGGCTTGTCGCCCCACAGCGCCCGCACGGGGTCGCCGGGGAGGACATTGACCATGAGGAAGATCAGCAGGGTTGTCCCGATGAAGACCGGGATCATCTGGAGCAGTCGCCGTGCGACGTAGCGCCCCATTGGTGCCTCCGTCCAATCCGGAGCCGTCCGAAGCGACGCCCGGGATCACCGGGCGTCGCTTCGGGAACGGGCTTCCGTCAACTACTTCTCGAAGACCTGGACGTCCGTCAGGACCGGGTCACCGGCCTGGTCGAACTTCATGTTCTTCACGTTCGTCGAGTGGCCGGAGGTGATCTTGTTGTACCAGAGCGGGATGCCCGGGAAGCTGTTGACCAGCTCCTTCTCGGCCTTCTGGTACAGCGACGCGGACTCCTCGGTGGTCTTGGCCGCGTCGGCCTCCTTGGTCAGCTTGTCGAACTTCTTGTCCGAGAAGCCGCCCTTGTTGCCGTCGACGCCGGTGCCGTAGAGGTCGGCGAGGAAGTTGCCGTTGAACGGGTAGTCGAGCACCCAGCCCGACCGGTACATGGCCTTGACCTGCTTCTTGTCCCGCACCTCGGTGTCGGCCTGGAAGTCGGTCTTCGGGTCGCCGACGCACTTGACGCCGGTGTTCTTCTGGATGTCGTTGCAGACGGCCGTGACCCAGCCCTTGTGCGGCTGGTCGGCGTTGTACTGGATCGAGATCTTGTTGCCCGGAACGCCGCCGCCGTCCTTGACGAACTGCTTGGCTTTCTTCGGGTCGAACTTGCAGAACTCGCCACAGGCGTCCGCCTGGTAGCCCTTCACGCCCTTGGCGACCCAGCCGGTGGCCGGCTCACGGGTGCCCGAGAAGGTGGTCTTGACGATGGTGTCACGGTCGATCGCCATCGACAGGCCCTGGATGACCTTGACGTCGATGTCCTTGAACGTCTTGCTGTAGAACGCCGGGTTGACCGTGTTGATCGCCGAGTAGTCCGACGTGATGGCGCGGTCGCCGAAGTCCTGCTTGTAGTTGGCGAGCTCGCTGTCCGGGATCTGCGGCATCGTGTCGACGTTGTTCGACCGCAGGTCGTTGTAGGCGGCCTGCGGCGTCGTGTACGCCTTGAAGTTGATGCCGCCGTTCTTGGGCTTGTTGTCGCCCTTGTAGTCGCCCCAGGCGGTGACCTGGATCGACTTCTTGTGGTCCCAGCTCTTGAACTTGTAGGGACCGTTGCCGACCGGGGCCTCGCCGTACTTCTTCGGGTCCTTCAGCGCGGCCGAGGGCATCGGGTAGAAGGGCGTGTAGACGAGCTTGTACTCGTAGTACGGGATGCCGTGGTTCAGCGTGATGGTGAAGGTGTTGTCGTCGACGAC
This sequence comes from Streptomyces sp. NPDC093510, assembly GCF_040683555.1. Classification (NCBI taxonomy): domain Bacteria; kingdom Bacillati; phylum Actinomycetota; class Actinomycetes; order Kitasatosporales; family Streptomycetaceae; genus Streptomyces; species Streptomyces sp. NPDC093510. Next base: position 106,189 of record NZ_JBFBEE010000027.1, on the reverse strand, counting down.
CTTCAGGCCGGACATGGCCTTCTTCTTGGCCTTGCCCTTGGCCGGGTGCACGTCCTCGTAGCCGACGATGTCGCGGTACCAGGAGCTGTTCTGCTGTCCGTTGGCCGGGTCGGCCGCCCAGTTCCAGGCGTCCACGTACGACTTGGCCGTGACGGCCTCGCCGTTGTGGAACTTCCAGCCCTGCTTCAGCTTGACGGTCCACACCTTGTTCGCCTTGTCGGGGGTGACCGACTCGGCGTTCTCGTAGGTGATGTCGCCCTTGCTGTCGTAGTGGACCAGGCCCGTGAAGAGCGAGTCGATGACGACGCTGCCGTACGCCTCCATGGTGTTGGCCGGCTGCAGGGCGTTCTGCGGCTCACCGTTGGCGTAGCTGACGATCCCCTTGGGGTCGACCTTTCCGCTGCCACTGCTGTCACTGTCGCCGCCGCCACAAGCGGTGGCCGTCAGCGCCACAACACCGGCTATCGCGACCCACTTGGCGCTCTTGGCACCACGCATGGGGTTCCTCCTCATGAGTCCACTTGTTCACTACAAGAGGGGGTACGTGCAACCGCGCCGACACCCCTGACGGCGAAGATCGAGTACCCCAGTGTGCTCGTGAGTCGGCGCTCCCCACAGCGCGTGACCCATTGACCCGAGCTATACGCGGTCAACTATTAGCCATGCGGTACCGGTCGACCACACTCTTTTGGTCTCGGTTCAATCACACCTGGCACGTACAACTTCCAAAATCCGGACAAACCGATCCGAGATAGATGGTTGCGAAACGGACGTGTTACACATCTAACGGTCAGTGACGTCCGCATTCCGGACACTTGGCCGTGAAAAACCGGTTGCCGGGAACGCCTCGCGCGGCGGTGGCCACACCGTAGCGGTCAGGGGAAACGCAAGAGGCCGACTTCCGCCCGGCTCCCTCGGGAGCGGCGAAAATCGGCCTCATGAGCGGCTGTATGCCGCTAACCGCCTACATCAGCGGGTCAGTTGTGCTTGGCGTCAGCTGTGCCTGGCGCCAGCTGTGCCTGGCGTCAGCTGTGCCTGGCGTCAGCTGTGCTTGGCGCGGGACGCCGAGCGGCCGCGCTCCTTCTGGTCCAGGACGACCTTGCGGATACGCACGGCCTCCGGGGTCACCTCGACGCACTCGTCGTCGCGGCAGAACTCCAGCGACTGCTCGAGCGACAGCTTGCGCGGCGGGACGATCGCCTCGAAGGAGTCGGCGGAGGCGGAGCGCATGTTGGTGAGCTTCTTCTCCTTGGTGATGTTGACGTCCATGTCGTCGGCGCGGGAGTTCTCGCCGACGATCATGCCCTCGTACACCTCGGTGCCGGGCTCGGTGAAGAGCACACCGCGCTCCTGGAGGTTCGTCATCGCGAAGGCGGTGACGGCACCGGCACGGTCGGCGACCAGGGAGCCGTTGTTACGGGTCTTCAGCTCGCCGAACCACGGCTCGTGGCCCTCGTGGATCGAGTGGGCGATGCCCGTGCCGCGCGTCTGCGTCAGGAACTCCGTACGGAAGCCGATGAGGCCGCGGGACGGCACGACGAACTCAAGGCGGACCCAGCCGGAGCCGTGGTTCGACATGTTGTCCATGCGGCCCTTGCGGACGCCCATGAGCTGCGTGACGGCGCCCATGTGCTCCTCGGGCACGTCGATCGTCATGCGCTCGACCGGCTCGTGCGTCTTGCCGTCGATCTGCCGGGTGACCACCTGCGGCTTGCCGATGGTCATCTCGAAGCCCTCGCGGCGCATCTGCTCGACCAGGATGGCCAGCGCCAGCTCACCGCGGCCCTGCACCTCCCAGGCGTCGGGGCGCTCGGTGTCCAGGACGCGCAGCGAGACGTTACCGATCAGCTCGCGCTCGAGGCGGTCCTTGACCTGGCGGGCGGTGACCTTGCGGTCCTTGACCGCGGACTTGGCGTCCGCGCCCTTGCCCGTGCCACCGCGGCCGACCAGCGGCGAGGTGTTCGTGCCGATGGTCATGGAGATCGCCGGCTCGTCGACCGTGATCAGCGGCAGCGCGATCGGGTTCTCCGGGTCGGCGAGGGTCTCGCCGATCATGATGTCGGGGATACCGGCCACGGCGCAGATGTCGCCCGGGCCCGCCATCTCGGCGGGCTTGCGGGTGAGCGCCTCGGTCATCATCAGCTCGGTGATGCGGACGTTGGCGATCGTGCCGTCGCGCTTGATCCAGGCCACCGTCTGGCCCTTGCGCAGCTCGCCCTGCTCGACGCGGAGCAGCGCGATGCGGCCGAGGAAGTTGTCGGCGTCCAGGTTGGTGACGTGCGCCTGGAGCGGGGCGCTCTCGTCGTACGTCGGAGCCGGGACGTGCTCCAGGATCGTGGAGAAGAACGGCTGCAGGTTGGTGGAGTCCGCCGGGACCGTGCCGTCGTCCGGCTTGGTCAGCGAGGCGATGCCGTCACGGCCGCAGGCGTAGACGATCGGGAACTCGATCTGGTCCTCGTCCGCGTCCAGGTCGAGGAAGAGGTCGTACGTCTCGTTGACGACCTCGTCGATCCGCGAGTCGGGACGGTCCGTCTTGTTGATGCAGAGGATGACGGGCAGCCGCTGCTGGAGCGCCTTGCGCAGCACGAAGCGGGTCTGCGGGAGCGGGCCCTCGGAGGCGTCGACCAGCAGGACGACCGCGTCCACCATCGACAGACCGCGCTCGACCTCGCCACCGAAGTCGGCGTGGCCGGGGGTGTCGATGATGTTGATCGTGATCGGGTCCCCGCCGTCCTTGGGGTGATACTTCACCGCCGTGTTCTTGGCGAGGATCGTGATGCCCTTCTCACGCTCCAGGTCGTTCGAGTCCATCATGCGGTCGTCGAGGGACTCGGCGGCGTGCGCGGCGAAGGAACCGGCCTGCTTGAGCATGGCGTCGACGATGGTCGTCTTGCCATGGTCGACGTGAGCGACGATGGCGACGTTGCGGATATCGTGACGCGTCGAGGTCACAGGCATAGTGCGGCGTACTCCTGGAGTGAGTGGACGGTCGCGCGTAGGTCTGAGTTACGCGGACCCTGCCGGGCTGGACACGCCACGGCCTCACCCCAGTCTACGTGTCCCTCGCGGAGGCAGCCTCCGCGGGGGACGGCAGGGGTGGGGAAAGCATCGGGAACTCTGGGGAAACAGCAGGTCAATGGGTAGAACGAGCTTGCCCGCCGGGGTGGCCGGCGGGCAAGAGAGTTGAGCGTAATCTGAGCCGCTACTTGGCGGGCGGCTTCGCGGGGCCCTTCGCGCCGGGCTTCAGGAAGCCGATGTCCTCGTAGTGGGGGGCCTGGAATCCAAAGGCGCCGGCGTTCGCCAGGTTCGGCCGGGCGGCCATCAGCTGGGGGCGCTGATAGAGGGGAATGGAGCCGGCCTCGGCCCAGATGCGGGCATCCGCCTTCCTGACCAGGGCGCGCGCCTCGTCCTCGTCCAGCTCGCCGACCGCCTGCTCGAAGAGCTGGTCGATGTGGTCCGTGCCGACGCGCGTGTAGTTCTGCTCGACGTTGAGCGAGCCGTCCGCGGCGGGCACCGGCTTGGCGAAGATCGGGCGGGCGTCGGTGGCCGGGAAGGCCGACGCGGGCCACGAGTAGAGCGCCAGGTCGTACTGGCCGGACGCGACGTGGTCCTTGAAGTAGCTCTCGTCGGCGACCTTCGCCGTCTCCGTGCGGACGCCGATCTTCTGCAGCATCCGGGAGATCCGGTCGGCCACCGCGCGCAGCGACTCCGAACCCTCCCCCGAGGGCAGCACGAAGCGGAGGGTGAGGGGCTTGCCGTCCTTGGCCAGCGGTCCCGCGGCGGCCCTCTTGGGCGCGGCGGTGCCCTTCGGGGCGTACGCGCCGGGGGCGCCGCCCCTGGCGTGCTGCCTGGCGTGCTGTCCGGCGCGCTGCCCGGTGTTGTCGCCCGGCTCCTTCTTCTTCTCCTTGTCGGCCTCGCGCGCCAGGCCGAGGACGTCGGCCTGGTGGTTCAGGACGGCCCGCTGGTAGGCGGCCGCCGGGGCGGGGGCGAGCACGGAGGTGCCGTTCTCGCGGGGCTTGTTGTCGTCTTCGCCGACGATGTACGTGCCGTCGTCGTTCGAGGACTCCTCGCCGGAGTTCGAGGACTCCTCGCCGGAGTCCTTCTTCGTCTTCTTCTTCGCGACCTTCTCGTCGGCCTCGTCGGCCTCGCCGCCCGCCGCCTTCTCCCCGTTCTCCTCCTTCTCCGTCTCCTTCTCCGTCTTGTCCTTCTTGCCCTTCAGCAGGGCGCCCTGGGTCCAGCCCGCGTCGGCGAGCAGCGCCCGCGCCTCCGCGGTGTCCTGCTCGCCGAGGGCCCCGCTGTTGTCCGCGTACGCCTGCTGCCCGGCGAGGGCGAGGTGGCTGCCGACCGGTACGGCGGGCAGGCCGAGCGGCTTGAGGACGGCCTTCGCGAGCTCCTCGCGGTTCAGGGCGCGGGCCACCGCACGGCGCACCCGGTCGTCGGCGAGCGGGCCCTCGGCGCCGTTGAGGGCGAGCTGCGTGTAGGCCGGTTCCAGGGACTTGCGGACCACGTAGCCGCGCAGGCCCGCCTGTTCGGTCGCGTACTTCTTGACCGCCCTGCCGGTCTGGGCGCGGACCTCGGTCTCCTCCTCCGCGGCCTCCTCGTCGGAGCCGTGGGCGATCGCCCAGGAGCGCAACGCCTTGCCGGGCGTGAGCCCGGCGCCGGGGCCGTGGGTCAGCGGGCCCTCGGCCCCCTTGTCCCGGGCGGCCGTCGCGATCCGCCCGGCCTCCGACGAGCCGATCGCGGCGAGGTCGACCTTGCCCTTGGCGAGCGCCTCGGTCCGCTCGGCGCGCGACACCTCGCGCAGCACGATCTTGTCGAGCTTGGCCGGCCGGCCCCACCAGCGCGGACTGCGCTCCAGCGTCACGTCGCCCGCCTTGCGGTCGACGTCCGCGAGCGCGAAGGGCCCCGCCGACACCTTCAGCTTGCGGCGCGCCCCGTCGTTGAAGGAGTCGGGGGTGCCCATGATCTGCTTCGGGTACAGCGGCGAGAAGAGGGAGCGCCAGTCCGCGTACGGCTTGGCGAAGGTGACGCGCACCTCCAGGTTGTTCGCGCCGCGCTCGATCTTCGCGATCCGGTCGTAGCCGGCGTTCCGCGCCGTCCAGTACGCGGTGTCCTTTCCGGACAGGGCGCGCCACTGCGCCGCGAAGTCGTCGGCGCCGATCTCCCGGCCGTCGCTCCAGACCGCCTGCTGGTTGAGCTTGTACAGGACGACCTGCTGGGGCTCGCGTTCGACGACCTTCGCCGACTCCAGGAAGTCGGCGTTGCGCTGCGCCCTGCCCTGCGCGTCGATCCGGAACAGGGACGGCAGGACGGCGCCTGCGACCCGTGCGGTGGACTCGTCGGCGTCGGACTGGAAGGTGTTGAACGTTTCGGGCCGGGCGTCGACCGCCCAGTTCATGGTCCCGCCGTCGGCGACCAGGTCCCGGGCTGCGGGAGCGACGTCCTGGCCTGCGGTCGGCCGGCCGGCCTCGTCGTTCGAGCTGCATCCGGCGAGGGCGGGCAGAGCCAGCACCCCCGTCGCGAGGAACACGACAGATCTGACTCCGACGCGGTCGTGGGACATGGCTGGTACCTCCGGGGTCCGGGGCTCGCCCGGCCGCCCGCTGCCGGGACCGGGCCGGGTTTGATCACGTTTGGCGGTATATGGTGCTGATCACATCTATCGCCCCACTGAAGGGGACGGGATCGGGGCCAGGGCGGAGGCACGGCGCGGGGGCGCCCATATGCCACTCGTGCGGCCCAATGGGGGCGTGATCCGGCGCATTCACCGCCCTCGATCCGGCAATCGGTGCAGATCTCTTCACAAGCCGGGATGTGACGCGCGACACTCGCAGGCGCATGAGCGTTGCCACCGCACCCCCGAAGTGAGGGCAAGTAATGGCTCTGCACGATGAATTGACCGCTGTCCAACGATGCGTGGACGACCTCGTCCGTACTGTCGGCAGGCTGGAACAGCAGGCCGGCGCCGACATAGCGGGCGTCGACGTACGGCGGGTCCGCACGGACACCGACCACCTGCGGGAGAGCGTGGCCCTGCTGCGCGCCGCGGCCTCGCCGCCCTCGCCCCGCCCCGAACCGACCAGGCGCGACTTCGTGACCATCTCCGACACGCCGTACGACAGGTCGCTGTGGACGAACACCGGTGACGTCGACGACGAGGGCCTCGGCGGCCGCGACCGCCACGCGCCCTGATCCGCACGTCGCACGCACGCACGCACGCCACACACACGCACGCCGCACGCCACACACACGCACACACCCGCACGCACGCACGCACGCACGCACGCACCCGCAGAGCCTCTCCCCGATCCGAGGACGAAGGAGTGGAGCCTCGTTGGCCACCGGCACGGAACCCCAACCGAAGAGCGGACCGGCCCCCGGCGGCGGCGTGCGCGACGGTACGCGCGCCGCCATCACCGCTGCCCATCTGCGGACCGACCGCTGGTGGCTGGCGCCCGCGACGACCACCTTCGGTCTGCTCGTGTTCATCGTCTACTCGACGTGGCGGGCCTTCGCGAACACCGACTACTACGCGGCGCCCTACGTCTCGCCGTTCTACTCGCCGTGCCTGGCCGAGAACTGCGAGCCCATGCGCTCCGGCCCCAACTGGGAGATCTTCGGCAGCTGGTGGGGCCTGTCCCCCGCGGTGCTCGTCCTGATCTTCCCGCTCGGCTTCCGGCTGACCTGCTACTACTACCGCAAGGCCTACTACCGCGGATTCTGGGCGTCACCGCCCGCCTGCGCGGTCGCCGAGCCGCACAAGAAGTACACGGGTGAGACCCGCTTCCCGCTGATCCTGCAGAACATCCACCGGTACTTCTTCTACGCCGCCGTGCCGGTCGCGGGCGTCCTCACGTACGACACCGTCCTCGCCTTCCGCGACGAGCACTACGAGTGGGGCCACATGGGGCTCGGCACGCTCGTGCTGCTCGTGAACGTCGTACTGATCTGGATCTACACGCTCTCCTGCCACTCCTGCCGGCACGTCATCGGCGGCAAGCTCAAGCACTTCTCCAAACACCCGGTCCGGTACCGCATGTGGCAGTGGACGGGGAAACTGACGGATCGCCACATGCTGTTGGCCTGGACGTCGTTGGTGAGCGTGGCGCTCGCCGACCTCTACGTCTACCTGGTCGCCAGCGGCGCCTTCGACGATCCGCGCTTCTTCTAACGGACGGGACCATCTGATGTCACAAGTGGAGCGGCAGCAGTGGGACGTCGTCGTGGTGGGGGCCGGGGGCGCGGGCCTGCGGGCCGCGATCGAGGCGCGCGAGCAGGGCGCCCGTACCGCCGTGATCTGCAAGTCGCTGTTCGGCAAGGCCCATACGGTGATGGCCGAGGGCGGCATCGCCGCCTCCATGGGCAATGTGAACTCCGGCGACAACTGGCAGGTCCACTTCCGCGACACCCTGCGCGGCGGAAAGTTCCTCAACCAGTGGCGCATGGCCGAACTGCACGCCCGTGAGGCGCCGGACCGCGTGTGGGAGCTGGAGACCTGGGGCGCCCTGTTCGACCGCACACCGGACGGCCGGATCTCGCAGCGCAACTTCGGCGGCCACGAGTACCCACGGCTCGCACACGTCGGGGACCGCACCGGCCTGGAGCTGATCCGCACCCTCCAGCAGAAGATCGTGGCGCTGCAGCAGGAGGACTACAAGGAGTTCGGCGACTACGAGGCGCGTCTGAAGGTCTTCCAGGAATGCACGGTCACACGCGTGCTGAAGGAGGAGGGCGAGGGCTTCGGTGAGGCGGGCCGCGTCACCGGGACCTTCTGCTACGACCGTGAGTCGGGCCGCTTCTTCGTACTCGAGGCACCGAGCGTGATCCTCGCGACCGGCGGCATCGGCAAGTCCTTCAAGGTGACGTCGAACTCGTGGGAGTACACCGGCGACGGGCACGCGCTCGCGCTGCTCGCCGGCGCCCCCCTGCTCAACATGGAGTTCGTGCAGTTCCACCCGACGGGCATGGTCTGGCCCCCGTCGGTCAAGGGCATCCTCGTCACCGAGTCCGTACGCGGCGACGGCGGGGTCCTCAGGAACTCCGAGGGCAAACGGTTCATGTTCGACTACGTACCCGACGTCTTCAAGGAGAAGTACGCGCAGTCGGAGGAGGAGGGCGACCGCTGGTACGACGACCCGGACCACAACCGCCGTCCCCCCGAACTGCTGCCGCGCGACGAGGTCGCACGGGCCATCAACGCCGAGGTGAAGGCGGGCCGCGGGTCACCGCACGGCGGGGTCTTCCTCGATGTGTCGACGCGCATGCCCGCCGAGGTCATCAAGCGCCGACTGCCGTCCATGTACCACCAGTTCAAGGAGCTCGCGGACGTCGACATCACCGCCGAGGCGATGGAGGTCGGACCGACCTGTCACTACGTGATGGGCGGCATCGCGGTCGACTCCGACACCGCGGCCGCCCGCCGCGTCACGGGGCTCTATGCCGCGGGTGAGGTCGCGGGCGGCATGCACGGCTCCAACCGTCTCGGCGGCAACTCGCTGTCCGACCTGCTGGTGTTCGGCCGGCGCGCGGGGCTGCACGCGGCCCGGTACGCGGCGGGCCTCGCCGCCCGGCCCTCGGTGGACGAGGTGCAGGTCGACGCGGCTGCCGCCGAAGCGCTGCGCCCGTTCAGCGCCGAAGGGCCCGACTCCGGAGCAACGCCCGAGAACCCGTACACCCTCCACCAGGAACTGCAGCAGACCATGAACGACCTGGTCGGCATCATCCGCCGTGAGGCGGAGATGGAGCAGGCCCTGGAGAAGCTCGCCGAACTGCGGGTGCGGGCGCGGCGGGCAGGTGTCGAGGGCCACCGCCAGTTCAACCCGGGCTGGCACCTCGCCCTCGACCTGCGGAACATGCTGCTCGTCAGCGAGTGCGTCGCGCGGGCCGCCCTGGAGCGCACGGAGAGCCGCGGCGGCCACACCCGCGAGGACCACCCGGCGATGGACCGGGAATGGCGCCGCGCCAACCTGCTCTGCCAACTGACCGACCCCAGTGATGGTTTGGCGGCCACCGATCCCGTACGCGGCCAGATCGACCTCGTCCGCGTGTCCACCGAACCCGTCCGCCCGGACCTGCTCGCCCTCTTCGACAAAGAGGAGCTGGTCAAGTACCTGACTGAAGAGGAGCTGTACGAGTGAGTTCGTACGACGCGCGATTCAAGGTCTGGCGCGGGGATCTCGGCGGCGGCGACCTGGAGGACTTCAAGGTCGAGGTCAACGAGGGCGAGGTCGTCCTCGACATCATCCACCGCCTCCAGGCCACCCAGGCACCCGACCTCGCGGTGCGCTGGAACTGCAAGGCGGGCAAGTGCGGTTCGTGCTCCGCGGAGATCAACGGCAGGCCACGGCTGTTGTGCATGACGCGCATGTCGGTCTTCGGCCGTGACGAGGTCATCACGGTGACGCCGCTGCGCGCCTTCCCCGTGGTGCGCGACCTGGTGACGGACGTCGGCTTCAACTACACCAAGGCGCGCGAGGTCCCGGCCTTCGTGCCGCCCCCGGATCTGGGCCCCGGCGAGTACCGCATGCAGCAGACGGACGTGGACCGTCCGCAGGAGTTCCGCAAGTGCATCGAGTGCTTCCTGTGCCAGGACACGTGCCATGTGGTGCGCGACCACGAGGAGAACAAGGAGGCCTTCGCCGGCCCCCGGTTCCTCATGCGCGTCGCCGAACTGGACATGCACCCGCTCGACGCGGCGGCGGACTCCGGCCTCGACCGGAAACGGACCGCACAGGAGGAACACGGCCTCGGCTACTGCAACATCACCAAATGCTGCACGGAGGTGTGCCCCGAGGGCATCAAGATCACGGACAACGCGCTGATCCCCTTGAAGGAACGCGCCGTCGACCGCAAGTACGATCCGCTGGTCTGGCTGGGCAACAAGATCCGGCGGCGGACCGAGTAGCAAGTCTGCCGACCGTCACGGCAGTTGGGTCAGGGACGTGTGCGGGTCATCCCCGAGGCGGGATTTCCGGGTTGTCCCCCATGGTCACGAGGGGCCGACGGCGATCACCATGGAGGCATGACTTCTCGTGCTTCCCTGACCCGTCGTTCGCTCGTCGGGCTCGCGGCCGCGGGGCTCGTGGCGGCCGCGCTGTCCCTGCCCGCGTCGGCGGCCGCGGCCCCGGCCGCGGCCCCGCGGGCACATCCCGCCGGCGCCACGGCACACCTGCCCGCGCCCACGGGTCCGTACGAGATCGGTACGGCGTCGGCCCGCCTCGTCGACCGCTCACGCCACGACCCATGGGTGCCCTCGCGGCCGTACCGCGAGCTGATGATCAGCGTCTGGTACCCGGCCGCGCCCGGCGCGGCCGACGGCCACCGCCGCGCGCGTTACATGGCACCGGGCGCAGCCGAGCGCTGGGACGCCACGTCACCGCACGGGATTCCCCGCGGCGCGATCGACTTCGCCGCCCTGCGGACACATGCCCGGGAGGGAGCACCGGCCGACAAGCGCGAGGGACGCCGGCCCGTGCTGGTGTACGCGGCGGGCGCGGGCGACCCCCGCACCTGGGGCACCGCTCTGGTCGAGGAGATGGCGAGCCGCGGCTATGTCGTGGTGACCGTCGACCACACCTACGAGAACCCGGGGGTGCAGTTCCCCGACGGGTCGGTCAAGGACGACGGGCCGCTGCGGGAGGCGCTGGAGGAGGCGCAGAAGAACGGCACGATGACGCAGCTGCTCAAGAAGACACTCGACGTCCGCGTGGCCGACTCGAAGTTCGTTCTCGACAGTCTCGGTTCGCTGCCGAACGGCCTGTCCCGGGTCGTCGACCGGCGGCGGGTCGGCATGGTCGGCCACTCCGCGGGCGGGGTCGCCGCCGCCCAGACCATGTACGAGGACCGGCGGGTCAGGGCCGGGATCGACCTGGACGGCACGCTGGAGTTCAACCCCGAGCCGAACGGCACGAACCTGATGCCGGTCGCGGAGCACGGCCTCGACCGCCCCTTCCTGCTGATGGGCCGCGAGGGCAGCGACCGGACGACCGAGCCGTCGTGGCGCTCCTTCTGGGCCCACAGCACCGGCTGGAAGCGGAACCTCACCCTGCGGGGCTCCCTGCACCAGACGTACACCGACCTCCCCACGCTCCTCCCCCGGGCCGGAGTGGACCGGAAGGTGATCGAGGAGCACATAGGAACGGTCGACCCGGCGCGTGCGACGGCGGCTCAGCGGGCCTATGTGGCCTCGTTCTTCGACCGGTGGCTGAAGGGACGGGACGACGGCCTGCTCGACGCGCCGTCCGGGCGGTATCCGGAGGTGGGGTTCGCGGGGTGACCGGTGACCTTCCCGCTTCGGGGCTGCGCGGCGGACCGCTGTGCCACACTGCCGCGCATGCGCATACCCCGCCGCTCCCGTCCCCTCCTCGCCCTGCTGCTCGTGAGCGCGCTGAGCGTGGCCGCCGCCGGCTGCTCGCTGCCCGGTGACAGCGATGACGGGGGCGTCGGGACCGGGCTGGAGCGGGCCCTCGCCGCGGTCCCCGCTGCCGCGGCGGACCAGGGGGTGATGTACCGGGACGTGCGCACCGCGCGCCGACTCGTCGCCGAGAACCCGTCGCTCTACCGCGGCCTGGACGGCTTCGGCATTTTGGAAGTCGCCCAGATCGGCTACACGGGCGGCAGCGTCCGCGCGGACTGGGGGTTCGACGTGAAGGACGTACGGACGTCCGTCACGGTCGGCAACAGCTCGCTGCTCACCGGGAAGTTCGACACGGACGCGGTCGACCGGGCGATGAAGAAGCAGGGCTACCGCGCCACCCCCACCGACGACGGCACCCGCTACAAGAAGGGCGGCGACGCCGGGACGTACGAGATATCCGGCTCCGCCCGCGCCGCCAAGCGCTCCGACATCGCGCTCGGCCTCGCCGCACCCGACGAGTCCCTGCGTGACGACGAGGCGTACGAGGCGATCGCCGACTGCCTGGGTGATGTCTACGAGGCGTCGTACTACGCGAAGCGCGAGGACGCCGACGTCGAGCTCTTCGCGATCGGCGGGCGGCTCGGGAAGAACGGCTCGTCCTCGGAGACCCTCTGCGCGCGGACCGCGTCGAAGGAGGCGGCCGACGCCACGGCGGCCAAGCTCCGCGAGAAGACGGCCCGCGGACAGCGATACGAGGGATCGAAGGTGACCGTCGGCAAGGGCGCGACCCCGATCGTCGCCATGACGTGGAAGAACCGCCCCGAGTCAGGGCTGCGCCCGGCCGACAACGACAGAACGTCGGAGTTGCCGGGGGTATTGGTGTGGGGACGGAAGTGACGCGTTCGGCGATGGAGGGGTCGGGGGTGCTGGGGGTACCGGAGGTGTTGGGGGTACCGGAGGTGCTGGGGGAGCTGATCGGTTCGGGGCGGACCGCGGATGTCTTCGCGCTGGACGACGACTGGGTGCTGCGGCGGTACCGGGACGGGCTCGACGCCTCGCACGAGGCGGGCGTCATGGCGTATTTGTGGGAGCGCGGTTTCCCCGTGCCCCGGGTCCGGGCGGACGGGACCGGGGGCACGGATCTGGTGCTGCGGCGGGTGTCCGGCCCGACGCTGGCGGAGGCGGCGATGGCGGGCGCGTTGTCGCCCGAGGAGGCGGGGGTGCTGATCGGCACATTGCTGCGGCGGTTGCACGCCCAGCCTGCCCCTTCACCGGGCGCGCCCCCGGAGCACCGGGTGCTCCACCTCGACCTGCACCCGGAGAACGTCCTGCTCACACCGGACGGCCCCGTGGTGATCGACTGGGCCACCGTGGAGGAGGGTCCGCCGGGCCTGGACATCGCGATGTCCGCGCTGCTTCTCGCTGAGGTCGCCGTGGCGGGCGGCCCCGCGTCGGCGGGCTGCCGCGCCGCGCTCACCGCCCTGCTCACGGAGACAGGAGACGACCGGCTTCCCGGCCCGCCCACCACCGCGCCCGGCCACCTCGAGCCCATCGGCTACCTCGGGCACTCCGGCTCCGGCTACTTCGGGCACTCCGGCTACCTCGAGCGGGCGCGGGCCCGGCGGGCGGGGAACCCCACGCTCGGTGTCGCCGAGGTGGAGCGGCTGGACGCGGCGGTCGAACTGGTCCTGGAGTCGGGCCGGTAGGTCAGCTCTGGCGGGTCAGGGTCGTCGTGGTGCTGACTCCCAAGCCGTTGTCCGTCCTGGCCGTGAGGGTCTTGGGGGTCTGGCTGTTAGAGAGACAGTTCTTGGCGGCGAGCTTGAAGCCGTAGCGGAACTTGCCGACCGAGTCGAGCTTCTCGATGTGCTTGAGGTCGCCGTCCGCCATCTGCCAGGCCGTGTTGAGCTCGGGCTCGTGCATCTTGGCGTTGAACTCGACGCTGGGGGTGCCCGTCAGAGCGACGGTGTATCCACTCCTGTCCTTGACCTTGCCGTCCGTCGTGGTGTGCGCCCAGTAGTTGCCCTTCGGGTCCTTGGTGAACTTCACGGTCAGCGCGGCCTCGGTGTCGATCGTCGGCGCCAGCAGGTCCGAGCCGGGCAGCCGGAGCTTTCCGGTGGTCTTGGTGGTGCCGCTGTAGGTGCTGCCCACGTAGGCGTCGCGGGTGCCGCCGCAGGCCGAGGGCGCCTCGGCGGCCGCCGCTCCGGCGCCGGTGCCGGGCAGCACGGTCAGCAGCGGGGCGGCGAGGAACGCCGAGGCGGCAAGGGACACGGCGCGGAAGGTACGGACGGTCATCTCATCTCTCCTGGAGGACGTGGCTGGATGGGGCTTCCCACGCTCTCCGCCGCCCGCCGCCCCCCACGCGATGACCGGCGCCGTGTCGCCCGATGCGACCCGGACAGGGGCATGGCACATGACCCGGATGGTGCACACGTACTCCGCTGGACGGACCCCCGGCCCCGGGCCCGTGCATGCGTCGGGTAGGTCACCCGTGCATGCGTCGGGGAGGTCAGGGGCCGTCGGGCGTCTGCCGGGCCAACCGCTCCGCGCGGGTCAACCAGTGCGTGTACCACTGGGCGAACGTCACCCGGGCCGTGCTTCCCGCGAACTCGAACGGGACCACACCCTCGGCGGTGTCCCCGTACGTCGATCGCTGCGGCTCCGCCGACTGGTGCTCGTCCCACTCGGCCGTGCGCTCGGGGCGGAAGAGGGGAGCGGAGGTGGGAGCGGCGGGTTCAGACGGGGCGGTCATGGGTGTGACGGTCGTGGGTGTGGTGGCGGTCGTGGGTGTGACCGCGTGGTCGGCCGAGTTCACCGCTTCCACCGGATCCACCGGATCCACCGGGAACAGGCCGTAGTCCGGGCCCGCCCCGCCGGCGCCGACCTCCATCAGGAAGCTCCGGTACTCCGCGGGGAACGTCACCCCGCGCCGCCGCTCCACCGCGCCGACCTGCGCTCCTCCCCGTTGCGCTCGCCGCTGAGGCCGACCCGCGCAGGGCCCGGCCTTGCTCACGGTCACCGTACGCACCTAGTGTGAATGCGCTTTCAAAGCGGAGGGCACGCCGCACGGCACAGCAGATGGCACAGCAGAGAGAAACAGAGCAGAGAGAAACAGACAGGCGGTCGGGTGGGCACAACTCCCACGGTGTACGACGTGGCCGAGCGGTCGGGCGTTTCCATCGCGACGGTGTCGCGGGTCTACCGCAACCCGGACTCGGTCCGTGACAAGACCCGCGAGAGAGTCCTCGCCGCGGCCCGCGAACTCGGCTACGTGCCCAGCGGCAACGCCCGCGGGCTCGCCAGCCGCTCCACCGGAGTGCTCGGGCTCTGCTTCCCGGACTACTCGGCCCCGGACCCGGACACCGAGGCCGCCGCGGCCGACGCCGACGACGCCGACGACCACGCCTTCATGCTCCACTCCGACCAGATCATCCGCGGCATGGAACGCGCCGCCCGCAGGCACGGGTACGCGCTGCTCATCGCCGCCTCCCTCAAGGGCGGGCCGGAGAGCCTGGTCGCCAAGGTCGCCGGGCGCGTGGACGGCTTCGCCGTCCTTGCCGGAACCGTGCCGACCGAGGACCTCGACGTCATCTCGCGGCGGCTGCCCGTCGTGATGCTCGCCGGGCCCCGCGAGCCCGACCACCTGGACCACCTCGACCACATCGAGGTCGCCAACGAGGACGGCCAGCAGGAACTGACCCGGCATCTCATCGAGGACCACGGCCTGCGGCGGCTCGCCTTCGTCGGCGGCGAGGAGCGCTCGCCGGACGCGCAGGCGCGGTTCCGCGGGTATCAGGAGGCGTGCCGGGCGGCGGGACTTCCCGTACGCGAAGAGCCGGATCTGCGGGCCGGGATGATGACGCAGGCGGAGGGCTCACGGGCTGCCGACGCGCTGCTCGACCGGACGGGTCCGGGTGCCGGCAGTGTCGGCGGAGGGGGCGGCGGTGGGAGCGGTGGCGGGAGCGGTGGCGATGTGCGCGGCGGGGTATCGGCGCCGCCCGGGGCCATGCTTTTCGCCAACGACCAGATGGCCATCGGGGCGCTGCACGCGCTGGAACGGCGCGGGGTGCGTGTGCCGCAGGACGTCGCCGTCACCGGGTTCGACGGGATTCCGCTCAGCAGGCTGGTGCGGCCGGCGCTGACCACGGTGCGGCAGCCCATGCGGCAGCTGGGCGAGGAGGCGGTCGAACTGCTCGTACGCCGGCTCGGCGAGGAACGGGACCGTGCCCCCGTTGACCTGATGCTGCCGGTGAACGTGGTGCGGCGGGCCAGCTGCGGCTGCGGGTGAGCGACCCGCTCCCCGGACACCGCCTGGTCGAGGAGAAGTACGGCACTGGGGGTTCTCGCCCGCGCGCGGGGCCGCCATCGCCCGGTCTGCTACACGCCCCGTTCCGCGCGGGCGGCTTCGCCTCGCGCGTGCGTCCGCTGCTAGCCAGGGAGCGCTTCAGCATCTGATGAGGTGATGAAGTGATGAAGCGCTCCGGCGGCGACGGCTCCTGAGTGCGACGGCTCCGGCCGTCGCCTCGGGTCGCGACGCCCTGAATGCGGTCATACGCTCCACAATGTGACGCCGCCTGTGACGCCGCCTGTGACGCCGACTTCGCAGCCAGCCGCGCGGGCAGCAGCGGCCGTGCTGCCCGTGGTCGTGCTGTCCACGGCCGTGCTGCTCGCGGCCCTGCTGCTCGCCTGGTTCCCGCTGCCGGGTGCCTCGCCCGCGTTCGCCGACGATCCGGTCACGCTCTCCCGCACCGGCCAGATCACCGACAGGACGAACGCGCTCGAAGGCCGCGAGGACGCCGCCGAGCAGGCCCTGGACCGGCTCTACGACGACCGGGGGGTGCAGCTCTTCGTCGTCTACGTACGCGACTTCTCCGGCCGCTCCCCGCAGGACTGGGCCGACGCCACCGCCGAGCGCAACGGCCTCGGACTCGACGACGTACTGCTCGCCGTCGCCACGCACGACCGCCAGTTCGCCTACTCCGTGGACGACGGTTCACGGCTCACGGACGCCCAGCTCCAGGACGTGGCGACCACCGCGATCAGGCCCGCCCTGCGCGAGAACGACTGGGCCGGGGCCGCCGTCGGCGCGGCGAACGGCTACCGCGCGGTGCTCGCCGGCAGCCCCGTGCCCGCCCCGTCGGTCACCCCCGGCCCGGCCGACCCCGGCGCCGGCGACTCTGCCACAGGCGACCTGGTGCTCCCGGTGGCGGCGGCGTGCGCGGCCGGGGTCGCCGCGACGGTCGCGTACAAGCGACGCAGGAAGCGGGCCACGACCCGCACCACACCCGGCGGCGGCCGGTGGGGAGGGGCGGGCGGGAAGCAGGACGGGAATCAGGGCGGGAATCAGGGCGGGCCCCGGGGCCGGGACGTCATCCCGCTCCCCGAGCTCGACAAGAAGGCCCGCCTGCTGCTCGTGGAGACCGATGACGCGATCCGCACCAGCACCGAGGAGCTCGGTTTCGCCACCGCTCAGTTCGGCGAGGACGCGGTCAAGCCCTTCACCGAGGCGCTCGCGTACGCGCAGGCGGAGCTGACGGCGGCGTTCCGGCTGCGCCAGGAGCTCGACGACGCCCATCCGGAGGACGACCCCACCAGGCGCCGCATGCTGGACGAGATCGTCGCGCGGTGCACGGGTGCCGGCCGCCGGCTGGACGCCGAGACGGCGGGCTTCGACCAGTTGCGCGCCCTGGAGAAGAACGCTCCGCAGGCCCTGGACCACGCCGAGACGGCGTACCGGCAGGTCGCGGGGCGTACCGGTGCCGCAGAGGACACTCTCGCGGTCCTGCGCGGGACGTACGCGGCGACGGCCACCGACGCCGTGCTCGGCCACGTCGAACAGGCCAGGGACCGCCTCGTGTTCGCCGCCACCCACCTCGGCCGGGCCCGGCAGTGCGTCGACGCGGGCGAGAACGGCAAGGCCGCCGTCCACCTGCGGGCCGCCGAGGGCGCCGTCGACCAGGCCGCGACTTTCGTGGCCGCCGTCGACCGCCTGGCCGCCGAGCTCGCGTCGGCCGCCGAGAAGCTGCCGGACGCCCTCGCCGAGGCCGACGCCGACCTCGCCGACGCGCGCGGCCTCCTCGAAGGCACCGCGACAGGGGTCCCCACGGCCGATCTGCGGGGCCGTGTGGCGCGCGCGGAGTCGGTGCTCGCCCAGGTACGCGGCCGGACGTCGGCGGGGCCCTACGACCCCATCGACGCCCTGCGCCGCGTCGAGGAGGCCGACACCGCGCTCGACGAGGCCCTCACCGGAGCCCGCGAGCGCGAGGTCACCGACCGCCGCTCCCGGACCCTGCTCTCCCAGGCGCTGCTCACCGCGCGCAGCGCTGTCGGGGCGGCCACGGACCTCGTCACCACGCACCGCGGCGCCGTCGGCAGCGAGGCGAGGACCCGCCTGGCCGAGGCGGGGCGCCACCTCGCGCAGGCGGAGGCGGTCCAGGACGAGGACGCCACCGCCGCGCTCGCCGAGGCCCAGCGGGCCGACGCGCTGGCGCGGCAGGCGCAGCAGCTCGCCGAGCGTGACGTACGAGGCTTCGGCAACCCCTACGGAGGCGGGCTCGGGGGTGGTTTCGGAGGCGGGCTCGGCGGGGGTGGCGGCCGGGGCGGCGGGATGGGCGGCGCGGTCCTCGGCGGGATCATCCTGGGCGAGCTCTTCGGAGGCGGCGGCCGCCGGGGCGGCGGCTACGGAGGGGGCGGCTACGGAGGGGGCGGTTTCGGCGGTGGAGGCCCCGGCAGCTTCGGCGGTGGCGGCACGCGGGGGCGCAGAGGTGGAGGCGGCAGGTTCTGAGCCACGACCCGGGACATGAGCCCCCGTACAAGGAGAGACCCCGTACAAGGAGATCCAGCCATGACGAAGCAGACCATCCTCGGCCGTGTCGCTCAGCTCGCCAAGGCGAACATCAACGCGCTCCTCGACCAGGCCGAGGACCCGCAGAAGATGATCGACCAGCTGATCCGCGACTACTCGAACAACATCAGGGAGGCCGAGGAGGCCGTCGCGACCACCATCGGCAATCTGCGGATGCTGGAGCAGGACCGGAAGGACGACCAGGAGGCCGCCGCCGAGTGGGGCGGCAAGGCGCTCGCGGCGAGCAGGAAGGCGGACGAGCTGCGCGCGGACGGCAACGCCGAGGAGGCCGACACGTTCGACCGGCTCGCCAAGGTGGCGCTCGGGCGGCAGCTGCAGTCCGAGCGGGAGGCGAAGGACGCCGAGCCGACGATCGCCTCGCAGACCGAGATCGTGGACAGACTGAGGTCCGGACTCGACCGGATGAAGTCGAAACTGACCGAACTGGAGTCGCGGCGCGATCAGTTGGTGGCGCGCTCCAAGACCGCGCAGGCGCAGAACCAGATGCTGGACGCGGCCCGGAACATCGACGTCCTGGACCCGACGAGCGAGTTGAGCCGCTTCGAGGACAAGGTGCGGCGCGAGGAGGCGCGGGCGCTCGGCAAGCAGGAGCTGGCCGCTTCCTCGCTCGACGCGCAGTTCGAGGAGCTGGACAGCCTGGGGGACGAGGCGGAGATCACGGCCCGCCTCGCCGCCCTCAAAGCAACCACATGAGGTTCCCGGGTCCCTTGGCGGGTCCCGGGGTCAGAACAGGCTGAGGAGCGCCTCCGCCGGGTCCATCGGCTCCGTCTCCCCGTCGGGCAGCGCCAGTTCGAACCAGACCGTCTTGCCGCGCGGCGTCCTGCGCGAGCCCCACGCGGCGCTGAGCAGGCCGACCAGCTGGAGCCCGCGGCCGCCCTCGTCGGTGTCCCGCGCCCGGCGGCGGCGCGGCTGCACGAAGCCCGCGTCCCACACCTCGCACACCAGCGTGCGGTCGAGCAGGAGGCGCAGTCTGATGTCTCCCTCGCCGTACCGCAGGGCGTTGGTGACGAGCTCACTGACGAGCAGTTCCGCCGTGTCGCAGAGGCGTTCCAGGTCCCAGGCGCGCAACTGGTCGCAGGCCAGTTCGCGGGCGCGGCCGACCGACTTGAGGTCGCGCGGCAGCGTCCAGTCGCCGACGTGCTCGGCGGGCAGCCCCTGGACGCGTGCCATCAGGAGCGCGATGTCGTCCTCTCCGTGGTGGGTGTCCAGGGTGTTGAGGACGCGGTCGCAGACGTCCTCCAGGGCGGGCGCGGCGTCGTTCAGGGCGCGTACGAAGGCGTTCAGGCCCTCGTCCAGGGGGTGGTCGCGGGATTCGACGAGGCCGTCGGTGTAGAGCGCGAGCAGGGCGCCCTCGGGGAGCTCCACCTCGACGTCCTCGAAGGGCTCGCCGCCCACGCCGAGGGGCAGGCCCGGGGGCACGTCGAGCATCAGCGCGGTTTCGCCGGGTTCGACCAGGACGGGCGGCAGGTGCCCGGCGTTGGCGAAGGTGCAGCGGCGCGTGACGGCGTCGTAGACCGCGTACACGCAGGTGGCGAGGTAGACCTCGCTGAGGTCGGCGTCCGCCGCCTTGCGTGCGGCGCGGCTGGACTGCTGGGGCCCGGCGGGGTTGCCGAGGCCGCGGGCGATCTCGTCGAGGGCGGAGAGCACCTCGGCGGGCTCCAGGTCGAGGAGCGCCAGGGTACGCACGGCGGTGCGCAGCTCCCCCATGGCGACGGCGGCGCGCAGGCCGCGCCCCATGACGTCGCCGACGACCAGGGCGGTGCGGTGGCCGGGCAGTTCGATGACGTCGAACCAGTCGCCGCCGACCTCCGTGGCCGCGTTGCCCGGGAGGTAGCGGCAGGCGATGTCGAGGCCGGACGCCTCGGGGTCGCCGGGCGGGAGCAGGGACCGTTGCAGTATCAGCGCGCGTTCGTGCTCGCGGCGGTAGAGGCGGGCGTTGTCGATGCAGACGGCGGCGCGCGCGGCCAGTTCGACGGCGAGCGCGCGGTCGCGTTCGCCGAAGGGTTCGCTGCCCTTCGTACGGGAGAACTGGGCGAGGCCGACCACCGTGTCGTGGGCGACCATCGGCACGGCCAGCGTCGACTGGACGAGGCCGCGGGTGAGGCGGCTCGCGGACTCGTCGTCGTCCCCGGTGATCAGCCGGGGGCGGGCGGTGCGCAGGGCGTCGGCGCAGGGCGACGTGAACCCGAACCGGTGGACGGCACCGACGTCCATGGGTCCGGAGCCGTCCGGGAAGGGGGCGTCGGCGACGGCGCTCGCGAAGGCCACCCGGCGCAGTTCCGCGCTGCCGTCGGCGAGTCCCGGCGGGGCCTCGTCACCTTCCAGGAGGCCTTGGTACAGGTCTACGGAGGCGAGGTCGCAGAAGCCGGGGACGGCGACGTCGAGCAGTTCCCTGGCGGTGGTCTCCAGGTCGAGGGAGTTGCCGATGCGGGCCCCGGCCTCGTTCAGGAGTGCCAGATTGCGCCGGGCGTGGGCGGCCTCGCGGGCGGCGGCGTGCCGCCGGGTGACGTCGGTGCCGAGGCCCGCGACGCCGATGGGGTGGCCCGAACCGCTGTGGACGCGGTAGAGGTTGATCGACCAGTGCCTGCGGTCGCTGCTGCCGGGCGCGGGCCCCACGATCTGCATGTCCGTCACGGCGTCGCCGGTCTCCAGGACCCGCTTCAGGGCGGCCGCCATGCGGTCGGCCTCGTGGCGCGGCAGGTAGTCGTGGACGGTGCGGCCGCGGTGCTCCTCGACGCCGCCGCCGAAGACGGCGGCGAACCGGCGGTTGGCGCGCTGCACCTTCAGGTCCGTGCCGAACAGCAGGAACCCGAAGGGAGATTGTCCGAAAATGGCCTGCGAGGCGGCGAGGTCCGTCTCGATCCGCCGGAGCGCCCGGACGTCGACGACGATGCAGACCGCGGCCCGCTCGCCGTCGTCCGTCTCGGTCGGCATCACGTAGACCTCGGCGATGCCCTCCGTGCCGGGCGTGTCGTCGTCCTGTCCGGCGGGCACGCGGAAGGGGACGACGCCGGTCCACTCCCGTCCGTCGAGGATCTCCGCCATCTTGCGGTGACCGCCGGCGCGCAGCTCGGGCGGTACGAACGCCTCGATGGGATCCTTGCCGACGGCGTCCCGCGCGGCCACGCCGAACAGCCGCTCGGCGCGCGTACTCCACTGGTCGACAAGGCCGTCGGCGCCGATCGAGAACGAGGCGACCTTGATGTGGTCGTAGATCGAACCGGGTGGGTTGCTCCGCCACGTCTCGTCGACCGGGACGTCACCGGGCCCGTCGTCGCCCGGGGCCGCGTCGCCCGTCGCGTCATCCGTGGCCCCGCGGGCCCTCGCGTCGCCCGACGGCCCATCGAGCTCCGTCGCCTTCGCTGGTATCTCGCTCACGCGAACCGTCCCCTCCAGCTCACCGCGTCCGGCACCGGTCACCGCATACGGCTGCCCGCAGTATCCAGCACTACGGTGCAGCGCCACACGGCGTTCACGATCACAGCACGGACTCGACGCTTTTTGGCCCGTGCCGCCCTTGTGCAGGACGTCTGTCGCACACTGCCAGTCTTCTAACCCGGCAGGGCCAGCTCGAACCACACCGTCTTCCCCGTCCTGCCCGTGCGACCCGGACGTGTTCCCCAGCGCCGCGAGGCGCGGGACACCAGCTGGAGGCCCCGGCCGCCCTCGTCGTCGAGTGCGGCGACGCGCTCCAGGGGCGGGTCGGGGAGCGGGTCGGACACCTCGACGAGGAGGGCGCCCATGGGGTCGACGGGACGTACGAGACGTACGCCGATGGGCCCCGAGGCATGGCGCAGGGAGTTGGTCACCAGCTCACTCACGAGCAACACGGCGATGTCGCCGAGGGGGCCGAGGCCCCAGTCGGCGAGCTGCTTTCGGACGACAGCGCGTGCGGTGCGGACCGCGCCGGGGTCCGCGGGGAAGGCCCACTCGGCGCAGTCGCCTTCGGTGTCGATCACGCCGATCACTTCCAGACCAGTGGCGGAGCCCGTCCGGTTTCATGGCATTAATGGGCACATACCCGATATCCGGGTTCGTTTACCGCGCTCCGGGGCGCACTGGGGCACGAAGGGCTCGAACGGCGTACTCGGCGTCGGGAAGAGCCGGTCCGGTCAGGAGACGGCGCGCGAGCGCGCGAGTGCCACCGCCGTGACGGCGGGCACGTCCGCGGTCAGCCAGTCGACGGACCAGATCCGGTCGGGGGTGAGCCAGCGCAGCTCGTCGTGGTCCTCCAGGGGCCTGGGTTCGCCGGAGACGAGCCGGGCGGTCCACACCCGCAGGGCGTATCCCTTGGGGAGCGGCCACTGTCCCGGCACCCGGCCGGTCGGCTCGGCCTCGACGCCCAGTTCCTCGCGGAGCTCGCGCACCAGCGCGTCCTCGCACCGCTCGCCGGGCTCGACCTTGCCGCCTGGCAGCTCCCAGCCGCCCGCGAGTTCGGGGGGCGCGCTGCGCCGCGCGGCGAGCAGACGGCCCTCGTCGTCGTACAGGGCGGCGCCCACCACGATCCGTTCGTTCATGCGGCGGAGCCTACGGCCTGTGCCGGAAGCCCTGCCCGACCGGCGAAGTACGCCGGCGCCCGCTACCGTCCGCTGCCGTTCTGGCTCAGCTTCTCGACCGAGTAGAGCTGCTTGTGCCCGCGGTCGTCGAGGCGGTCCGCGATCCGCTGGGCCTCGGCCTTCGTCGCGTACCTGCCCACGCGGTAGCGGTTGCCGTTGTCGTCCTGCCGTATCACGAACCAGGGCAGCAGAACCGTCCCGTCATTCATCGCGCCCCTCCGTCCGCCACTCCCGGCGCGCCCCACGCCTCGATCAGTAAGGAAACCGCAATCCGCATATGCCCGAGCCTACGCCCGACCTTTACTCAGCGGATACGAGTTTGCACAAAGAGGTACGCGGGAGAAGCCGCAGGAAGGCCGCTATCGGCCAACGCGCGGGTAACACCGGGGGCGCGCCCGGAAGCGCTACAGGGGCGCAGTCACTTCACGGGCAGGTGGTAGGCGATCTGATAGCGGTCGGCGGGGACCACGATGTCGGCGGTCTCCACCGGGCGGCCCGACGCGTAATACGTGCGGTGGACGACGAGGACCACGTGGCCGGGGACGCCGCCGAGCGCCGTGAGCTCCTCGGCGAGGCCGGGGCGGGCGCCGACCTCCTCCGCGACGTTGTCCACGACGACGTCGATGGCCGCCATCCGGTCCACCACGCCGCAGCCGCCGAGCGGGCCCTCCTCGGGGAGCATGACGGGGGTGCGCCCGGTGATGGCGAGGGGCTCCCAGGAGGTGGAGAGCATCATGACCTCGCCGGCGTCCCGGAAGACGTACTTGGTGCACATCACGCGGTCGCCCGCGCGGATGGCGAGCCGCTCGGCGACCGCCGCCCCGGCCTCGGTCTGCTCGCTGCGGGACTCCCACGTGCCGCGCACGCCGTCGGCGGCCTGCTCCTGACGGAAGGGGGTCGAGCCGCCGTTCACCGCGCGGTAGCCGGTGCGGGCGATCTTGCGGGGGACGGGGCGCTCGCGCACGTACGTACCGGACCCGGAGCGTCCTTCGACCAGGCCCTCGGCCATCAGGACCTTGCGCGCCTCCAGGGCGACCGTGTCAGAGACCCCGTACTCCTCGCGGATTCTCGCCTGGGAAGGGAGGCGGGTGCGCGGCGGCAGCGAACCGTCGGCGATCTTCTTGCGGAGATCACCCGCAACCCGCAGATACGCCGGCTGTTCACCGAAAGTCACTGGCCACTCCCATCAGGTTGACAGACAGCAACAGCCTGGCAACCGTGGGTTGTTGCGTGCAACCCAAGGCCAAGGAATCACTCGAAGTGATGATTTCTTCCGGCGCAGGTCTTTACGCAGGCCCTTTCCCCGGATATGGCGAACGATCAACAGCGTTGAGGAAACGTTCGGTCGCCGCCCGTGCGATCTGGCTCCCCCATCCTCCCCAGTTCACGTCGAAACAGTGGTCGGCCCACGGGAGTTCGACGTACGTCGCCGGGGCCCCGGCCCCCTTCAGGCGCCGGGCCAGCTCGCGGGCCTGCGCCACCGGTACCGCGCGGTCCGCGCTCCCGTGCAGCAGCAGCGTCGGGGGCACGTCGCCCCGGACCAGGCGGGCGGGCGAGCCGAGACGGTAGCGGGCGGGGGCGGTGGCGGCCGAACCGCCCATCAGGACCGGGATCATCGGGTCGCGGCGCAGCGCGGTACCGGCGATCAACTGCCGCATGTCGGTGGGGCCGTAGAGCGACAGCACCGCTGACACGGAGCTGTCGCGGACCGCGCAGGACGCCGGGACCCTGCTGTCGTCCTCGGTGTAGGCCGCGGCGAGCGCGAGGTTGGCGCCGGCCGAACTGCCCGCGAGGAGAAGGCGGTCGGGGTCGATGCCGTACGCGCGCGCGTGCCGCCGCACCCAGCCGACCGCGCACTTCACGTCGCCGATCTGGTCGAGCTGGGTGGCCCGGGGCGCGAGGCGGTAGTCGATGTCGAAGACCGACCACCCGCGCGCGTTGAACCACCGGTTCCACTCGGGGGTCTGACTGCGGTGCCCCTTGTTCCAGCCGCCGCCGTGCACCCACACGACAGCGGGACGCCGCACCCGGGGCCGCTTGGGCAGCGTCCAGAGGTCCAGCCTCATCTTCTGCCCCTTCGTACGGTGCGCCCCGTGGCCGCGGCCCACGCGCGCGTACGTGAGCGTTCGCGCGCGGTCGGGCACCTCGGCGTAGTTGACGCCGTCGAAGTACCGTCCGGGGGCGAGCTGTTGACCCTGTCGCTCCGCTGCTCCGTAGGCGGCGGCGTAGGGCATCACTCCGTAGACGAGGGCCGCGAAGGAGGCGAGTGCGGCGAGCCCCGCGCACCAGGGGTGGCGCCGGCTCCCGAGCACGGCGCCCGCGAGCCCGAGCAGCCCCGGCGGCAGGAGCAGCAGGCCCCAGGAGGTGATGGCGGCGGCGACGAGCACCAGGAGCGGAACGCGGGGCAGCGGGGCGGCGACGAGGACGGCGAGCGCCGCGTTCAGGAGACCGGCGGCCAAGAGCAGGAGCCGGGTCACGGCGGGCGGCGGCACGACGGACGTCACGCCGAAGAACTATCACAGACGAGGACAAAAACCCCTTAGGGAGAGCGCTTCGAGGACCCCCGGAGGGTCACACCGCCGCGCCCCCGCCGTGGTCCTCGTCGAAGCCCGACTCCGGGCCGTCCTCCGGCGTCGCGTCGCGCGGTGAGACGGCCGCCAGGCCGAGGGACTTGCGTGCCGCGACGGCGCTCTTGTCGCCGATCCGCTGAAGGCCCATTACGTAGTGGGCGTCGAAGCTGTCGGCGTCGGAGGCCGAGGCCGCCTTCGCCCACTCCTCACGGCTCTTCCCGATCTCGGTGACGAGTGCGTCGATGCGGCCCTGCGTCCCCTTCGGCCAGTGGTGCGCGCGCAGCTGCCGCGCCTGTTCGGCGAGACCCCTGTCGACGCGCGCCGCCCACTTCTTGTGCCCTGCGAGGTCGTTCTCGGCCATCTCCTCCTCGGGCTCGGTCAGAAGCGCCCTGTCGAGGGCTTGACCCGCCTTGACATACGCGAGCTGGTCGGCGTCGAGCGTCGTCGCGTCGCTGCGCAGGGAGCCTTCGAGGGGGTGCTCCGGGTCCGCAGCGCCGAAGAGGCAGGTGACGTGCCGGTCGCCCTGGCGCCAGGTGGCCCGGTCGGGCACGAAGTAGTAGATCTCGGCGCCGTCGAAGTCCGTCCAACTGTCCATGACGTAGGCCCATTGGAGGTCGGTGCACCTGGTCTCGGCGAGCTCGGCGAGGGCGTCGTCGCCCGGGTAGCTCGCGTGGTTCAGGCGGAACGACGCGAACACCTCGCCGTCGTGGCGCCCCGCGCAGGGCACCTCGTCGACCTGGTGAGCGTACCGCATGGAGTCGAGCTTCCCGTCGGGCGCGTCGAAGCAGCCGCCCTTGTCGACCGGGAAGGCTCCGGCGTTCTGCCGGGACTCGCGCGCCGCCTCCCTGAACCCCTCGACGAAGTCGCGGGCGCCGCCCGTGGCGACGGCCAGGACGAGCAGCAGGACGCCGACCACGGAGAGGATGCTGCCCGCGATCGCGAGGCCCTTGCCGCGCTCGCCCTTCTTCTTGATCTGTGCGAACGCGATCAGGCCGAGGACCAGCCCGACGGCGGGCACGAAGCAGAGGATGCCGAGCACGAGCGACGCGATCGCGAAGCCGTTCACCGGCGGCCGGGAGTACGGCGAGTACGGGCCGGGCCACTGCTGGTACGGGGCGTGCGCGTACCCGTACGGCGGCCAGGCCGCCCCCGGTTGGCCCGGTTGGCCCGGTTGCCCCGGCTGACCCGGCTGACCCGGTTGCCCTGGCTGCTGCCCCGGCTGACCTGGAGGAGGGGCGTACGGGCCGGGCGGCGGCGGTATGTCCACGGGTAGCGTGCTCCTGGATTCTGGGCGGGCGGTGCGGAGAGCTTGGCGCATCGTAATCGGGCGCGGGGGCGAAAAGGTAATGCAGCGGCAAACCTCAACAACTCGGGCAGTCGTGCGGGCTGTCAACGGTCTGACCTCGCGGTGGGCGGCGACGGCGTCCGGCGACCGGGGCACCGTCTTCTCCGCGCCCGGCGTCTGGCCCCTCCTCGCCTTCCTCGCGGACGGCGCGGACGGCGAGGCCCGCACGGAGCTCGCGGACGCGGTGGGGTGCCGGGCGGACGAAGCGGCGGCGGCAGCGCGGGAGTTGCTGGCCGCGATGGACCGCGTACGGGGTCTGGACGCGGCCCTGGGCCTCTGGACCAGGCGCACCCTGACGCTGCGGGACGCGTGGCGCGACGGGGTGCCGGTGGACGCGCTGGGGGTGCTGACCGGCGACCCGGGGAAGGACGGGGCGGCGCTCGACGCGTGGGCGGCGGAGCGGACGGGTGGGCAGATCGAGCGGATGCCGGCGGGGCTGACGCCGGACACGGAACTCGTCCTGGCGAGCGCGCTCGCGCTGCACACGGACTGGGAGGTGCCGTTCGAGCGGCGCCGGACGGAGCCCGACGCGGGCCCGTGGCGGGGACTTCGGATCGCCGGGCTCCAACGGTCGACCCCCGGACCGGACGCCGTGCAGATCGGCCGGAGCCCTACCGGCCGTGTCACAGGGGTCGCCCTGCGAGGCACCGCCGAGGTGGACGTCCACCTGCTGCTCGGCGAGGCGCACATGGGCCCCGGCGAGGTGCTCACGACGGGTGTCGGGATGGTGGCGGGTGACGTCCCCGCGACACCGGGAACCGAGCTGCTGCTCCGCGGCGACTTGCCGCTCCACGCCGACTTGCCGCTCCATGGCGGCCTGCCGCGGAGCCCGGCCGGCCCGGGCGTAGTCCTCCGCGAGACCCGCACGGACGAGCCCGAAGAGGCGCCTCAGGTGACGCTGAGCACCGTGGAGTTCTCCCTCGGCGCGGAGCACGATCTGCGGGTGCCGCCCGGGCTCTTCGGCCTGGAGACCGCCTGCGCCTCGCCCCCCGGTTCCTTCCCGGGGATCTCCGACCGGGCCCTCGCGGTGGAGTCGGCCCGGCAGTCGGCGACCGCGACGTTCGGCGCGACGGGCTTCCGCTCCGCCGCGGCCACCGCGGTCGCCATGGACTGGATGGGGCTGCCCTCGCACGTGACGACCGAGCTGGCGGTCACGGTGGACCGCCCCTTCGGCTTCCTCGCCGTGCACCGCGCCTCGCGCCTCGTCCTCACGGCGGGCTGGGTCACCGACCCGGAGCCGTACCGCGAGGACGAGGATCACCACTGAACGCGTTCAGGCACCGCGTTCATTCACTGTGAGGGTCAGAACTGCAGGCTCCAGGAGTCGATCTTCCCGGTGTCCTGCGCCGCGTTGTCGCTGACCCGCAGCTTCCACGTGCCGTTGGCCGTCTCCGAAGAGGCGTTCACCGTGTACGTGGTGTTGATGTTGTCGCTGCTGCCGCCGGTGCCATAGCCCTTGAGGGTGTAGGCGGTGCCGTCGGGCGCGATCAGCTGGACCTGGAGGTCGCCGATGTACGTGTGCTGGATGGTCACCGGCACGCTCAGGGCGGCGGGCGCGTTGCCCGGGACCTCGGTCACGGTCACCGGGGACTCAGCCGTGGCGTTGTCCACGATCGGGTAGTCCGCGTCGTTCGTGAACTTCTTGCCCGGCGGGTTGGTCGTGCCCCCGGTGACGTTCAGAAGACGGTTCGGCGAGCCCGTGCCGGGGCTGGTGACGACGCCCGTCGAGGAGGCGCTGACCAGGCCCGCGGAGACCTGCGCCGGGGTCGACGTCGGGTTCTGGCCGAGGTAGATCGCGGCCGCGCCCGCCACGTGCGGGGAGGCCATCGACGTACCGGAGATGGTGTTCGTGGCGCTGTCACTGGAGTTCCACGTCGAGGTGATCGAGGAGCCCGGGGCGAACATGTCGAGGATGCTGCCGTAGTTGGAGTAGCTCGCCCTGGCGTCGGTGTTGGTCGTGGCACCGACGGTGATGGCCTCCGCCACGCGCGCGGGGGACTTGGTCGACGCGTCGGTCGACTCGTTGCCCGCCGCCACGGCGTACGTGATGCCGGAGGCGATGGAGTTGCGTACGGCCGTGTCGAGCGCGCTGTCGGCGCCGCCGCCGAGCGACATGTTGGCGACGGCGGGCTTGACCGCGTTCTTGGTCACCCAGTCGATGCCCGCGACGACCTGCGCCGTGGTGCCCGAGCCCTGGTTGTTCAGGACGCGGACGCCGACGATCTTGGCCTTCTTGGCGACGCCGTGCAGGGTGCCGCCTACGGTTCCGGCGACGTGCGTGCCGTGGCCGTGGCCGTCCTGCGCGGTGTTGTCGTTGTCGATGGCGTCGTAGCCGTAGGAGGCGCGGCCGCCGAAGTCGCTGTGGCTGATGCGGACGCCGGTGTCGATGACGTACGCGGTGACACCCTCGCCCGCGGAGTCCGGGTAGGTGTACTTCTGGTCCAGCGGCAGGTTCTTCTGGTCGATGCGGTCCAGACCCCAGGACGGCGGGTTGGTCTGGGTCGCGGAGGCAGTGAACGTACGGTTCTGGACGACCGCGTCGACCGCCGGGTCTGCGGCGAACTTCTTCGCCTCGGCCTCGGAGAGTTCGACCGCGTAGCCGTTGAGAGCCTTGTCGTAGATCCGCTCGATCTTCGCGCCGTACTCCTTGGCGAGGGCCTTGCCCTCGGCGGAGCGGGCCTTCGGAGCGTTCTTGTCGAGGCTCACGATGTAGCTGTTCTTGATCGTGCCGGGGACGCCGGCGTTCTCGATCGTGCCTTCCGCCCGGTCCGGCTGGGCGCTCGCCGGAAGGGCGGAGACGACGCCGAGGGCGAGGGCCGCGACCGCTGTCGCGCTGATCCCGGCCAGTCTTCGGCGGTTGTGACGCGTCACTGCCATCTGAGGGGTCCTCCTCAATAGGTGGTGCGCTGGTGGGGGATTGGTGCTGTGGTGCCCACACTCACGGGGACAAAAGGCAGGGGCATGTCAATACGACATGCCCGTACCTGCCTCCGTCGGGACGAAAGATTGGCGGATCCATAGGAATCCCACAAGGGCCAGGACCGGACGTAACACGACCGCCTGGCACCCGCCATGACGCGGCATCACCAACCCCCGCAGACCTCTCACGTCGCATCTTCAACAACCGCCACCACTAGCCTGCGCGCATGACAGACATCCCAGACGACACGACAGGCGATGGGGCAGACACTGACATGACAGACACGACCGCACTGCCCGACTCCACCTGCCCGGCCGACGGGACGCGCGTCCCCGCAGGCTCGCTCGCCTGGTCCTGCCCGGCCTGCCGCGGCCCTCTCGACCTGGACTTCTCCCCCGTTCCCGCGCCGCTCAAGTCCCTCACCGGGCGGGTCAACTCCCTCTGGCGGTACGCCGAATGCCTGCCGCTCCCCACCCCCTCCATCTCCCTCGGGGAGGGCCGCACTCCCCTTGTGGAGCTCGAGGGGCGGGTCTCGGCCAAACTGGATTTCCTGATGCCGACGCTCTCCTTCAAGGACCGGGGCGCGGTCATGCTCGCGGCCCTCGCCCGGCGTCTCGGCCCGGACCGGGTGATCGCGGACAGCAGCGGCAACGCGGGCACGGCCGTCGCCGCGTACTGCGCGCGTGCCGGGCTCGACTGCACCGTCTACGTCCCCGCCGGCACGTCACCGAAGAAGCTGGAGCAGATCCGCGCACACGGCGCACGCCTCCAAGTCGTCGACGGGGGCCGCGAGTCGACGGCCCTCGCCGCCCGCGCCGCCGCCGACGAGCCCGGCACGTTCTACGCCTCGCACGTCCACAACCCCTACTTCCTCCACGGCACCAAGACGTACGTCCACGAACTCTGGGAAGACCTCGGCGGCCGCCTCCCCGACACCCTCGTACTCCCCGTCGGCAACGGCACGCTGCTCCTCGGCGCGGCCCTCGCGGTCCGCGAGCTGCACGCGGCCGGACTCATCACCCGCCAACCCACCCTGTACGCCGTGCAGTCGGCGGCGGTCGCCCCGCTCGCCGCCGCGTGGCGGGCCGGCGCGGACGACCTGATCGGCGAGACCCCGACGGCGCCGACCCACGCGGAGGGCATCGCGATCCCGCGCCCGCTCCGCGCCCGGCAGATCCTGCGCGCGGTACGCCAGTCGGGCGGCGCCTTCCTCACGGTCTCGGAGCCCCAATTGGCGGACGCCCAAAGGGATCTGGCCGCACGCGGGCTCTATGTCGAGTCGACGGGGGTGGCGTGCTGGGCGGCCGTACGGGAGGGCGCGCTCGGGGAGCCCGGGGAGCGGACGGTGGTGGTGCCGCTGTGCGGGGCGGGGGCGAAGACCGGCTTGGCGGAGGGCGCCGTCTGACCGTGCGGGGGTCCATCTGACCGTGCGGGGGTTCATCTGACCGTGCGGGGGTTCATCTGACCGTGCGGGAGTCCGACTGGCCGTGCGGGGATCCATCTGACCGTGTGACTGGACGAGCCGGCCGAACGCCCGTCGGGTCCCGCGACAAGTAGGGGGTGAGACCGCCGTTCGGCGGTTGGAGAGGGAGGGACCGTGACATCGGATGAACGGGACGGCCCCGGGGTGACGGGCAAGGCACCGGACGGGGCGCCGGGCAAGGCACCGGACGGGGCGTCGGCCAAGGCGCCGGACGACGTGTCGGATGC
This sequence comes from Streptomyces sp. NPDC093510, assembly GCF_040683555.1. Lineage (NCBI taxonomy): Bacteria > Bacillati > Actinomycetota > Actinomycetes > Kitasatosporales > Streptomycetaceae > Streptomyces > Streptomyces sp. NPDC093510. The sequence continues at coordinate 74,870 of NZ_JBFBEE010000027.1, read as the reverse complement.
GGTGTCGGACGAGGAGCTGCTGGTCCGTGCCGCGCGCGACGCCTCGGCCTTCGAGCCGCTGGTGCGGCGCCACGCCCCGGCGCTGCACGGCTACTTCACCCGGCGCGCGCCCGGTGCGGCGGACGATCTGCTGGCCGAGGCCTGGCTCCAGGCCTACACCGCACGGCAGGGCTTCGACGCGGGACGCGGGCCCGCGCGGGCCTGGCTGTTCGGCGTGGCCAGGAACGTGCTGTCCGCGCACTGGCGGCGCATCGAGCGGCAGCGCCCCGGCCCGGCCGGGGACGGCCGCGACGACCCGTGGGACGCGGTGGACGCGCGGCTCGACGCGGCCGCCGTGGCGCCACGACTGCGCTCGCTCCTCGCGGAGCTGCCGCCGGACGAGCGGGAGTTGCTGCTGCTCGTCGCATGGGAGCAGCTGACGCCCGGCGAGGCCGCCGCGGTGGTCGGCATCCCCGCGGGGACGGCCCGCTCACGGCTCCACCGCGCCCGGCACCGGCTCCGCGCCGACGCCCCCCTCAAGCTGACAGGAGACCTGGCATGACTGACCGCACTGAACGCACTGAACGCACTGAACGCACTGAACCCACCGAACGCGACGAGTACACCGAACTCACCCAGCACGCCCGGAACACCCGGAACACCCGGCACACCCAGCACACCGAACATGCCGACCCCACCGATCACGCCAACCACGCCAACCCCGCCGACTCCATCGGGCCCCTCGACTTCCCCGGGGCCGCGGAGCTCGTCGCGGCGGGCGAGGTGGCCCCGCCCTCCTCCGCGGCCGTGGACGCCGCATGGGCCGCCGTCTCCCGTTCGGCCCGGGGTGAAGCCGCCGTCGTACCCCTGCACACCCGTCGTCGCCTTCCGCGTCGACGCAGGCTGCTCGTCGCCGCTGCCGCCGTGGCCGCGATCGCCACGGGAGCCGTGGCCTATCCCGTCCTCGACATGGGCGGCGAGCCGGCGGCGACGGCCTCGGCGAGTCAGTTCCTGGACGGCGTGGCCGAGGTGGCCGCGGACGCTCCCGCGACGGACCCTCCGTACTGGAAGGTGCGGGTCGAGACCGTCAACCAGGACGACGGGAAGCGTACGGACACCACCTACTTCGACCGCGAGGGCCGCATCTGGTCGGTCGACGAGGACGGTACGGTCCACGAGCCGCCCGCGGGCGAGGAGGGCAAGGTCAAGAAGTGGCCGGTGGGCGAGAGGTGGCTCACCTGGCCCGCGCTGGAGAAGCTGCCGACCGACGAGAAGGCCCTCGCCGCCCTCTTCCCCGACGATCCCGACAGCCGGTTCGAGCAGGTCGCGATCCTGCTGGAGGACTCCCCCGCCGGTCCGGAGCTGCGCGCGGCGCTCTTCCGGATCCTCGCGGACACGCCCGGCGTGCGGCTGGTCGGTGACGTACGGGACAGCAAGGGCCGCGCGGGCGTCGCCGTCGAGATCACGCGGAATGCCTGGTACCGCCTGGGCACGGGCAAGAAGGTGACACAACGGACGAAGGACCGGTACGTCGTCGACCCCCGCACGGGCCTCCTCCTGGAGACGACGCACCGGATCATCGGCCAGGACACCCCGCCGGACCGCTACACCTGGCTCGAAGTGGGGCCGGCGGACCGAGTGGGCCAGAAGCCCCGTATGTAGAAGGGCCCCGGGACCGCTCCCGCTCAGGCGGCCGCCGCCCGGAACGCGTACCGCACGCCGGTCAGCTCCTCCGACACGTCCCACAGGCGGGAGCCGGTCGTGAGGTCGGTGGCCCTCGGCGCCGGCGTCACCCGCTTCGGTGCGCCACGGAGCTCGGCCATGCCGTCGGGGCCCATGAACTGTCCGCTCTCCGCGTCCGGGGCGGTCGCCGCGTACAGCTGGGGCAGCGCGCCCCGGTCCGGAGACTGGGCGAGCGGCAGGAGGAGGCGGCCGAACAGGAACTTCACCATGCCGACCGGCGAGCTCGTCTGCAGGTTGGTGGCCGTGTAGCCGGGGTGGGCGAGCACGCTCCGCACCCGGCTGCCGGCCGCGGTCAGCCGCCGGTGGAGCTCCATTCCGAAGACGGCGTTGGCCAGCTTCGACTGGTTGTAGTAGGCCATGGGCGCGTACGTGCGCTCTCCGGAGAGGTCGTCGAAGAAGAGGCTGGCCTGGCGGTGGTTGGGTGAACTCACCGTGACGACACGGGAGTCGGGGCCGGCCTCCAGCAAGTCGAGCAGTAGCCCGGTCAGCGCGAAGTGGCCGAGGTGATTGGCGGCGAACTGCACCTCGTGGCCCTGCGGGCTGAGCGTGCGGGGCGGCGCCATCACGCCCGCGTTGTTGATGAGCACGTCCAGGCGCGCGTGGTCGGCGCGTACCCCCGCGGCGAAGGCGCGGACCGATTCCAGGTCCGCCAGGTCGACTTGGCGGACGTCGAGCCGTGCGCCCGGGTGCGCGGCGGTGATCTCCGCGGCTGCGCGGCGCCCATTCCCCTCGTCGCGTACGGCGAGGATCACGTGGGCGCCCTTGCCCGCGAGTGCACGCGTCGTCGCCAGCCCGAGGCCGCTGTTGGCGCCGGTGACAAGGAAGACGCGGCCGGTCTGGTCGGGGATCTGCTCGGCGTTCCAGCTCCGCTCATTGCTCATACTCATGCGGCACAAGCTGCCTCACATGGCACTCAGTGTCAAGATGTGCCCGAGTGCCACACGGGGCGGGACCACCCCATTTCCGGGCCGTCCGGAACGCTCCGATGACAGCTTCGATACGTGACGGGGGCCTTCCGGCGAACTCCCACAGTCAGAGCCTCGGAGAATTGCCTGGTGGGGCGCCTTCCACAGCCGAGCGGGCCCCCAAAGGACATATGAGAAGCGCAACATGACGGACCGTGAGAAACGATCTCCACCTCGACTTGACCCGTGCTCGACCGCCTCGCGGCGGATGCAACATGAATGGCCATGTGGAGATCCAAGGGCCCGTCGACCAGAACCTGTTCGAGAAGGCGCTGCGGCAGGCCGTCGACGAGGCCGAGGCCCTCCACCTCACCTTCGGCGGGACGGGCGGCGTGCCGTGGCAGTCGGTGCGCGCCGAGCGCGGCTGGCCGCTGCCCTTCGTGGATATGTCGTCAGACGTCACACTGCTCGCGAACGAACATCGCGAGACGGTCGATTCCGACCGTGATTTCTTCGGGGGACAGATAGCTGAAGGAAAGGCGGATCTGGGGCCGCGGCTTTCCGTCGCCGTAGAAGTGGTGCATCGGCGTCCACAGGACCTTGTGGTGGCGTCCGGAGCGTTCGAGGAGCGCGTCGTCGACGGGAAACGGAACGGTGAGGACGACGAAGAATCCGCCGGCCGGGGTGTTCCAGGTCACGCGCGGCCGCGAGCCCTCGGGGAAATTGCGGGCCAGTTCGTCCAGTACATGCCGCAGGTTGCCCTGGTAGAGCTCCGCCTCCCGCGCATTGGCCGCGCGCAGGCTGTAGCCGTTGGCCACCAGCTTGCCGCCGATGACGGCCTGGGCGACCGGTGACGTATTCACCGTGAGCATGCTCTTGATCTTCGCGAACTCGTCGGCGAGGAGGACGACGCCGGCGCGGTCGCCGCTCCTGCGCACGTGCTGGTCCGCGACCACGAACCCGATGCGGGCGCCCGGCAGTCCGGTCTTGGCGAACGAGCCGAGGTAGACGACGCGGCGCCGGTCGCCGTCGAGCGACTTGAGCGTGGGCAGCGGCTCGCTGCCCGGGGCGGTGAACAGGCCGTACGGATTGTCCTCCAGGATGAGGAAGTCGTGCTCCTCGGCCAGCCGGATCAGCGCCTCGCGGGCGTCGGCCCCGAGGGTGGCGCCCGACGGATTGGCGAAGTCCGCCACCACGTAGCAGGCGCGCGGCCGCAGCTCCGCGGCCTTGGCCTCCTCGACGACCCGCACCAGATCGTCGAGGTCGATGCCGGCAGAGCTCTCCCTCACGGGGAGCACCCGCATGTCGGCCAGTTCGGCCGCGCCGGTCGCGCCCACGTAGCAGGGCATCGGGGCGAGCAGCACGTCCTTGTCGCTGCCGCGCAGGGCGCGCAGCGTGAGGAAGAGCGCCTCCTGGCAGCCGACGGTCACGACCACGCTCTCCGGGTCGACGTGGATGTTCTCGTCGACGGCGAGGTTCTTCGCGATCAGGTCGTGGATGATGCCCTTGGTCCGCCCGTACTGCAGCATCGTGCGGCGCACCCGGGCCTCGTCACCGCCGTACTCGGACCGCAGATGCTCCTCGAAGGTCCGCAGATGACGGTGTACGTCCTCGGTGTCGAGGAACCCCTCGTACGGCCGACCCGCAGCCATGGAAAGGGCATCCGGGAAACGGTGGGAGATCTCGTTGAGGAAGTTCATCGACTCGATCACAGGCGAATCGAGAGACCCGTGCAGGGACCCCGCATCAAGCTCCGCGCCCACACCCGTACTCGTGACGTCTTCTTCGCGCATAACCTGGCACTCGGCGACAGCGGCCGAATTTCCCCCTTTTAAGCGGATCGGGGCACAGGCTCATCACGTATCACGCAGAGAAAGTGAACCCGGGCCCCCGCTGACGGGTCCCCTGAAACACAGCATGCGGCGCCCGCCTATGGGCACCAGGCACATCTCGCTCGATTTTCGATCGAATCGAGATCGATTCAATCACGCTCCCTGACAGAGCGTCGACCACCGCCACGCACAACCCCACTCCCCCTCGCTCCCCTCACCACCCACCCAACTGCCCACAATGTGAGGGTCATTGCGGCATGGCACGCGGAGCCCCGGCTGCCGTCCCGGCGACCCCGGAGGCTAGGCTCATCCGCGGGTGCGGAGCACGCCCGGCCCGCAGTCCGAATCCTCCAAAGGGGTCGAGAAATGAATCTGGCCGCCAACGAGAACTTGGCGAATATCAGTAATGCGCTGATCTATTCGGCAATGGCCGTCTACACATTGTCCTTCCTCGCCCATATCGCCGAATGGATTCTCGGCAGCCGCAGCAAGGTCGGCCGTACGGCGGCCGCGCTCGTGGCCGAGGAGGCGAGCGGCGGCGCGGCCGGCGGGAAGACCCGGGCACAGGCGGCCGAAGGCGGCGGCACCGCCGTGCTGGAACGCCCCAAGGTCGTCGAGCGGTCGCGCTTCGAGACCCGCGACATCGCCGACGGCCCCGGCGCGCACGGCGACGACACGCAGGGCGACCTGTACGGCCGCATCGCCATCTCCCTGACGACGCTCGCCTGCCTCATCGCGGCGGGCGGCGTGGTGAGCCGCGCGCTGTCCGTGCAGCGGGCGCCGTGGGGCAACATGTACGAGTTCTCGACCACCTTCGCGACGGTGGCCGTCGCCGTGTACCTCGCCCTGCTCCTCGCCAAGAAGAACGTGCGCTGGATCGGCCTCCCGCTGGTCACCAGCGTCCTGCTCGACCTGGGCATCGCCGTCACCTGGCTCTACACCGACAGTGCCCCGCTCGTCCCCGCGCTCCACTCGTACTGGCTGTGGATACACGTCTCCACGGCGATCTTCTGCGGCGCGACGCTCTACATGGGCGCACTGTCCGCGCTGGTCTACCTCTTCCGCGACCGCTACGAGGTACGGCTCACCGACGGCCGCGTCGCCGCGTCCGAGCGCGGCCTGGCCCTCGCCCTGCGTGACAAGAAGGGCCCGGCCGGGGCCCGCCTGATGCTGTGGGCCCGCGTCGCGGGCAACGACATCATGTCCCGCCTGCCCTCCTCGGCCTCCCTGGACCGCCTCTCGTACCGCATCAACGCCGCGATCTTCCCGCTGTGGACGTTCACGATCGTGGCGGGCGCGATCTGGGCGGGCGACGCCTGGGGCCGCTACTGGGGCTGGGACCCCAAGGAGGTCTGGTCCTTCGTCACCTGGGTCGGCTACGCCTGCTACCTCCACGCCCGAGCCACCGCCGGCTGGAAGGGCCGCAAGGCCGCGTACATCGCCCTGGCCGCCTTCGCCGCGTACCTGTTCAACTACTACGGAGTGAACTTCCTCTTCGGCGGCAAGCACTCGTACGCGGGCGTCTGACCCCACCATGCGCGCCAAAGGAGCTGGGCCCTTCCCACAGGAAGGGCCCAGCTCGTTTTGAGTACTGCGGTCGACGCGGGGAGCCAACGGCTACACGTTGAAGCGGAACTCCACCACAAGGCTGTGAGCTGCGGAAATGCGGGCGCATCCCAGCACCATCCCAGCACGGGATGCGCGACAAAGTTGCAGAAGACCGAAGATCGCCAACGCTACCCGGAAGCGCCCGCACACGCCTGAAGTCTGCGGAACTTCTACGAGCGCCACATCAGCTCGTGCCACCGCACCGAACCTCGCAGAGCAGCACAGCGCTCGCGCTCACTCGCGGTCTCCCCGGACGCCAGCGGCCAGCTCCGACGCCTGGCCGCCGGCCAGAATGCACGTCCAGACCTCGGGGCTGGCGCGAGCGTCCGCAGATCCCGTATACCCCCGGTTTGGCGGGGCATAGTCAGAAGCATCCGCGCTGTCGCAGGTCAGCCTGCATAGCTCAGCGGGTGGAGCAGGCGCCTACGCGCTTGGCCGCAGGTTCGAGTCCTACCGGGGGCGCCCCAAACATGGCTGGTCAGGGCCCTCTCGGACCGCCAGCGGAGAAACGGTGCGCGCGGTACTGCGCCGTTCGTTCAGAGCGTTGGATTCCGTGCTCCCGAGAGGGGCAACGTGGATCACCTCGGCATTCAGCTGGCCGAAGTGAGACGCGCCAGGCCCCCCTTCTCCAGCTCGTGCACCACCAGCTCCTCCATCACGTGTCGCTCCCTGGTGGCGGCGTAGGCGAGGTCGTGCAGGGCAGCAGCACGCCTGGCGAAGTCCCGCCTCACCGCATCGGTCGGCCAGGGGATCTTGTAACGGGAAAAGTCCTTGCGCCTCATCGCGCGGGCCTGCTCGCCCTGCGTAACGGCCGTCAACTCTCGCCTCCGGTAACGCAGCGAGTGCAACAACCACATCCGATCAACCTCGGACTCCGTGTAAATCGCGAGCGTCCGCCGGCCTGGCACTACCGGGGTAGTGGTGAGCACGGTCCGCACCTCCCCGGGACGGGGCGCGATCAAGAGGCTGCCGGACGGGCATACAACCTCCGCTTGCGCCACGGTGCGTGAAGTCACTGCACCCAGATGTACTGGCCTGCAGTTCAGTACTTCGCGGGGGGACACCCACGGCATAGCCGACTGCTCGCTGTCCGGCAGAGACTGTGCCACACCAGCCGTAACCTGACACACTTCGCCCACTGCACGCTCGGCAGCCGAACCTGGCCCGCACGTCTGCAGCGCCTCCACGAAATGCGCATCCGCTAGTCCCGTCGCGCAAGACACAATTCGGGTGTTCAACGCATTCTTGCGCTCAGCAAGCGAGATCAGCGAAAGCAGCCTCTCCCGCACCGGCGCTGGAGGCACTGGCACGGGAAGTCGGTTGAGCGCCTGCAGAGGCAAGGTCATGTGCTCGGCGTTCGACGAGGACAGCGTTAGATAGCTGTGGCTCTGCGAGGTCTTCAGCCACCATCGAAGCCACAGATCCCATTGTTGGGCGCGGCCCTCTGGTGTCCAGCGGACGACCGCGAGCGACCTGGCGACATTCCATCCTGCGTGCTCCTCCCCTGCAACTGCTGCCTCCCCCACACGCCCCACGAGCACGACCAGGAGGTCCCCAGACCTCAGCGTGCTGCGTGGGTGACGTCTGGCCACGTCGGGAGGCACAAATGTGAACTCCTGGACGTGTACATCTCCTTCGACAATCTCTGTGGCGCGGAGCATAGGGATTCCATCGGATGCCTTCTGCTGTCGCGCAATTCCGTAGGCGGCGTACTCGACCCCTGGGAACTCACGCAACTCAACGACGGGCCACGGAGCGGGGAAATCATCCGGTTCTGTAGTCATGCCTGCTCTCCAGCGCATCACGGACTCGTTGCCTGGCTGCGGCGCTACAGTCCATGCACTCATACAGCTCAGCTTTCCGGTTCCGGTCTCCGTCTCTTGAATGCAGCTGCGCGGTGCTTCCGTTCCGTACGTAGCGTGCGGGAGTCAGGTCGAAGCCCGCATCAGCGATTTCCTCAAGACTCGCCGCACGGCACCATGGCGCGGATTCGGGAACGCCCTCGTCCTCACAGCGCCGGAGGCCCTGCCACTCACCGAAGATCTGCAGAAGGCGGTCGACCGAGTCCTGGTCGAAAATGCGCCGTGACCCGTCCCTCGCTGTCGGCAGTTTTCCTGCATCCGCAAACAGGACCCGATGGGTGTTCGGCCGCTCCCCTTTGGCGAGCAGCCACAGCGCCATGCTCGTGCTGGTGTGTGGAAAGAGCCATGCCGGCAGAGCCACGACGCCTACAACCAGACCGTTTTCGAGCAACCTGCGACGGATCAGTCCGTCGGTGCTATTGCTGCTGTGGGCTGCTCCGGGGGAGAGCAGGACAACGGCCCGCCCTTGCGGCGTCAGGTCGGCAAGAATGTGCTGGACCCAGGCGAAGTTCGCGTTGCCCGACCGTGGTACCTCCAGGGTCCACCGTCTGTCGTCCTTGAGTTCGCCATGCCCCCAATCTCGCAGGTTCACAGGAGGGTTGGCGACGATCACGTCGGCCGGTTCCGGCGACGTCCCAGCCCGAAGGCTGTCAGCTTCTCCCTTGCCGAGGTCGGCATGGAATCCGTGCAGGGCAAGGTTGACGGCCGCGGCATAGCGTGCCGTCGGATTGAGATCCGCTCCGGACAAACGCACCTCGCCGCCTTGGGTGCGAGCCCGGCAGGCGGCGGCTCGCAGTAGTCGCCCGCTTCCGCACACCGGATCCCGAACCACCTCGCCTCCTCGGGGAGCGGCCAGTCCTGCGAAGAGGTACGCCAGATCATTCGGCGTGAAGTAGTCATCGCCGCGCGAATAGCGCGTCGAGTACATGTCGAGCAACACATCGAAGAGCCCCACGTCGGGCTCCAGCCGCCGAACCTCCACGATCAGCTCGTGGAGAGCCGGATCGATGAGCTCGAAAGGACGGCTCACGCCTTCGTCGCGGCACGCGGGCAGGTTGTAGGTACGAGCGACGGGCGTACGCGGCCAGATCGCATTCAGCATCGCACCCGCGGACCCCGAGCCGGGTCGCCACGGGCGCCCCGCCTCCACTGCTGCTCCATGGCTGGACCAGCAGTGGAGGTAGACCACTTGAAAGGCGAGTCGGTACGTCGTCTCGGCATCAGTCGTGCTGCGCAGCTTCTCAACGGCCAGTAGCACTCGCCGGTACTTCAGGCGCCCCAGCTCGCTCCCTCGCTCCTTCGGGATCACGACGACATCAGCCACGTAACAGTGGCCAGTCCGATGAGCATGGCGCCTCCACAGGCACCACCGCCGTACTTGACAGCTGTGACCATCTTCCTGGCGCCCGCAAACTCGAGAATGCCGGCCACGAGCCCCACCACCACAGACGCCAGGACGACCACCATCAACTGCAGCGCTCTCTGCGACATGCCCTAACTCCCCCAGACTGCTCTACCGTTCTGCGGACCGTTCCGCGGACTCGAAAGTAGCGGCCGGGCGCTCTCCGCGTCGCGCAGCACTGGAATTTTCTTTTGAGTAAGGGGAGCGAACACGTCCGATGCCGGTCTCAATACGGGGCATCCGACCGGGCAGAGAACCGCCGCGCCAAGCAAGCGCTGTGCCGGGGCAAGGAGCCATACGGACAAGGGCTATGCGTCGGCGGTCGAGCCGTCCTGGGACCACCGGTCGGCGAAGTGCTCCATCTGACGGATCACCAGCTTGATCGCGTCCTCCGACTGCTCCGGCGGGTAGCCGTGGCGAGCCAGGAGGCGCTTGATAGTGGCCCGGAGCTTTGCGCGGACGGGTTCGCGGGCGATCCAGTCCTTCTTGAGATTTTTGCGGACCTGGACGACGAGGTCCCGGGCGATTCCAGAGAGGATCTCGTCGCCCATGAGGTCGCGAGCGCTGCCAAGGTCGGCGACCGCGTCATAGAAGGCGAGTTCGTCATTGCCCAGCGGCGGGGTGAACTTCTCGCCACGCCGGGCGTCCTCGGCGACTGTCCTGGCCAGTTCCACCAGCTGGGCGATGATCTCGGCGCTGGTGAGCTGCTGCCGCATGTAGCGGGTCATCAGATCCTGGAGGCGTTCCGAGAACGCGGTCTGGCGGACGACGTTGTGCCGGGTCTGCTCTCGCATCTTCTGCTCGACGAGGCGGCGCAGGGCTTCGGCGGCCAGGTGCGGGGTTTCGCTGTTCTGCAGGCGGCCGACGAGTGCGTCGTTGAGGTGGGTGAGGTCGGCCTTGTCCAGTCCGGCCTCGGAGAAGAGGTCGGTGACGCCGCCGGTCTCCACGACAGCTGAGGTGAGCTGCGAGAGGTAGAGGGCGACGTCGCGGGCGACGGGCAGGCCCTGGGCTTCGCGGTCCATGGCGTCGAGCTTCGCCATGTACGTACGGACCTCGACGAGGAACTGGATGTCGCGCTTCCAGTAGGGCTGGTCAGGGAATCGGGAACCGACGTCGGCGGAAGAGCCGGCGAGGGCGAAGAACCGTTCCAGGCGATAGCCGTGCTCACGGAAACGGCGGCTGAGAGTCTGATTCGGGTCGTCGAGCTGGTCGGGGTTGTTGCCCGGGGTGGCGGGGCTGCGCAGGTACTCGGCCGTGGTGTAGGCCGCCTTGATGAAGGACTTCGGGTCGGGACGGGAGAGGCGTTCGCGCCAGTTCCAGCCGAGGAGCATCTGGTCGAGGATGTCGTACTCGTTGCGGAGTTCGTCCAGGGCACGGTCGATGTCCTGGCCGAGGGTCTGGTCCGCCTGGTCGTCGGCGGAGTACTCGGCGATCGCCTTCTGGAGGTTCTCGGTGAGGGGGGCATAGCCAACGAGGAGGCCGTCTTCCTTGTTGCGGAAGCGGCGGTTGACGCGGGCCAGGGCCTGCATCAGGCCGGCGCCGCGCAGCGGCCGGTCCAGGTACATGGTGTGGATGGACGGCGCGTCGAAGCCGGTCAGGAGCATGTTGTTGACGATGAGGAGCTGGAGCTCGTCCTCGGGGTCCTTGGCGCGGTTGATGACGGCCTTGCGCTGGGAGTCGCGCAGGGCGTGGGCGCGTAGCTCCTTGTTGTCCTTGCGGGAGTCCGAGGAGTAGACGATCTTCATGGCGCCGGTGGTGGGGTCATCCGTGTGCCAGTCGGGGCGCAGTTCACGCAGAGCGTCGTAGACGCGGACGCAGATCTCGCGGGTGGCGCAGACGAGCATTGCCTTGCCGGGGGCTGCGCCGGGTGCGTCGTCGGCGTCCGCGACGAAGGGCAGCATCGCTGTGCGCCGCGCCTCCCAGTGTTCGACCAGGTCCTGGGTCAGGTCGCGTATCCGGGCCGGGGTGCCGTACATGGCGTTCATGGTGGCGACGGCCTGCTCGACGCGTGTGCGCTCGGTGTCGTCCAGGCCGTCGGTGATGCGGTCAGCCTCGGTATCGATGGTGGTGGGGTCCACGTCGCGGTCGAGGACGAGCTGGACGACGCGGCTTTCGTGGTAGACCTTCACGGTCGCGCCGTCGTCAGCGGCCCGCTTGAGGTCGTAGGTGTCGATGTAGTCGCCGAAGACCTCGCGGGTGTTGCGGTCGGCCTCGGAGATTGGAGTGCCGGTGAAGGCGAGCAACGTGGCGTGTGGGAGCGCGTCGCGCAGGTGGCGGGCGTAGCCGTCGAGATGGTCGTAGTGACTGCGGTGGGCCTCGTCGACCACGACGACGATGTTGCGCCGCTCGGAGAGGAGCGGGTGATCGGTCCCAGCCTCCTTCTCCTGCTTGGTGCGGCCGAACTTCTGCAGGGTGGTGAAGAGGATGCCGCCGGTGCGCTTAGCCACGAGTTCTTCGCGGAGTTCGGCGCGGTTGAGGAACTGGTGGGGCTGTTCCGGGAGGACCTCGCTCTCCTTGAACGTGTCGAAGAGCTGGTCGTCGAGGTCGGTGCGGTCGGTGACGACCACGACGGTGGGGTTGTGCAGGGCGGGGTCGCGCATGACGAGGTTGGTGGTCAGCACCATCTCCTCGGACTTGCCCGAGCCCTGGGTGTGCCAGACCACACCGGCCTTGCCGTCAGTCGCGGTGGCGCGGCGTACAGCGTCGGCGGCACGGGTGACCGCGAAGTACTGGTGCGGCTTCGCGATGCGCTTCATGCGCTTGGCCGGCACGAAGTTGATGAAGGACCGGACGAGGGAGAGGAAGCGCGGCTGGGTGAACAGGCCGTGCAGGGCAAGGTCCTGGCCGGTCGGGATGTCGTCGCCGTCCGCGCCCACGTTGGCGCTGAAGTCACCCAGGGCATCCACACGGGCGCCGAACTCGTCGGTGTTCCACGGGGCGAAGTGCTCGTACGGGGTGAAGGGCGTGCCGTACTTGGCGGTTATCCCGTCGGAGAGCAGCACGACCGCGTTGTAGCGGAAGGCGGTCGGGAACTCCTCGACGTAGTGCCGGATCTGGGTGTGTGCGGCAGCAAGGGTGGCGTTCGGGTCGCCCGCCCTCTTGAGCTCGATGACGGCGACCGGAAGTCCGTTGACATACAGGACGAGGTCGAAGCGGCGATTGCGCTCGCCGTTGATCACGGTCACCTGGCGGACTGCGCGGTACGTGTTCGCATCCGCGTTCTCCAGATCGACGATCCGGACGGTCGGGGTGTGCTCGGCGCCGAGCGCGTCGGTGTACGTGACGGAGTGGACGCCGTCGGTCAGATAGCCGTGCGCGGTCCGGTTCTCCTCGTACGTGTCCTGCGAGGTGGGCGTCGCGGCGGTCGCGAGGGCCTCGCGGACGGCATCCGGGGGGAGGGCGGGGTTGAGCCGCTCGATGGCCTCGCGAAGGTCGGAGTAGAGAATCAGGTCGTCCCAGGAACGGCGGTGGCCGGATCCGGGGACGAGCTCTTTGCCCTCGGCCTTGGGCCAGTCGAGCTCCAGGAGCTCTTCGAGGGCGAGGAGTTCCCAGTCGAGTTCGAGGGGGCGGAAGTTGTCGGGGGCGGGGGTGTCGCTAGTGCCGTTGTCGTTCCCGTGCGTGGTCATACGTGGTCCTCGACAATCTTCTCGGCGTCTTTGACGCGGAGGCGGCCGGACATGAGTTGAGGGAGGAGGGTATCGCGGAGGGTGGCGAGGGTTTGGTTCTCCATAAGTGAATGCGCGACACGAGCCAAGAGCGGCGATGCAATGGCGTGCCACTCAGTAAGCAGTGGGCGATCCGGCACAGCGCATTGGAGCTCAGTAATTACCCTCTTATTGATGTGCTGCTGCGCCCCTCCCGAGGCGTGCTTAATGAGATCAGCAACACGCGCCCGAATATCAAAGAATAGCCAGTCGCTCAGAGCAGGGTTCGACGACCAGACACCCGCGACATTCTGACTTCCTCCGGCGAGAATTTCCAGGCGGGAGATCTTTCCCATGGTGGCGCCCGTGATTCCGATCAAAGTTGCCCCCGGCGGCATCATCTTCACAGAGCTTCCCGCCAGCCCGCTCTCGGTAATCATCTCACTTGGTTCAACGACGCGAAATTCGTTAGCCTTGCCGGAATTGATCCAGTTGACCGTTCCTCGGGTCCAGTACTCCGACTTCGATCGGCTCGGTGTTCCGCCTACCACGACGGTAGCCAGCTGGCCAAGCGGAGCATCTCTACACAAGCCGCGCCCTGCTTGCCCGTAACGTGCTTTCGCTAGGGCATCCCCTGTGGCCGCGGCGCGCTCATTGACGGCGATCTTGTCGTCCAGCGCCCCGAGAACAGCCGCGATGGCACGCTGTTCATCAGGATCCGGAAGACTAATGGGAATCTGCGTGATGTAATTCCTGTTAAGCATTGGCTGGGCGGCGCCGGAATTGTATCCAGAAAAGTCGATCTCCCCCAGCAGGTGATAGACAAACCTAGGATCATTCCCCAGGAAGTCGGTCACGTAAAGCGAAGTATTGAGCGGCCAAAAATCTTCGGCGCAGTATGTGGCGTGCCCCATGGAGGCCCCAGCGCGACCAACAACGACGCCAGGGGCCTTCGCGATCGCCGTGTCATGAAATCCACTTGGCCCAGCCGCTCCGACCACCGGAACATTCCCCGGGTTCCGACTCGTCGTCGGAAGGTCGTGGCCACGACGCAGCTTCACGAGCTGGTCAAGCGTAGTGCGAGTCCATTCAGACATCGACCCTCCCCAGCTGCTCGCGCACCGTCTTGGCCAACTCGTCCGACTTGTCGAACAGCTCGTATAGCTCCCCCGTCAGCCGCGCGATCTTCTCCGCGACCGCCTCGGCGTCCTCTTCCTCCGCTTCAGTCGCACCGACATACCGTCCCGGCGTCAGCACATACCCGTGCTCCTGCACTGTCTTCAGGTCCGCGCTCGCGCAGAACCCCGGCACGTCCTCGTACGACTCCTCCGCGTCCTTCGCACTCGTCGTCCCGCGCCACGCGTGATAGGTCCCTGCGATCTTCGCGAGATCGTCCTCCGTCAGGTCCCGCTCGGTACGGTCGACCATCTCGCCCATCTCCCGGGCATCGATGAACAAAATCTCGCCCCGGCGATCCGCGGCAGCGACCTTCTGCCCCTTCACGCCCCCTGGCGACTTGTCCTTCGCCAGGAACCACAAACAAGCCGGAATAGCCGTCGTCCGGAACAGCTGAGCTGGCAGCGCGACCATGCAAGCCACCATGTCCCCATCCACCAACGCCTGCCGGATCTCCCCCTCCCCGCTCTGCTGGCTGCTCATCGAGCCATTAGCGAGGACGACGCCGGCCGTCCCCCGCTCCCCCAGCTTGCTGATCATGTGCTGCAGCCAGGCATAGTTGGCGTTGCCCTTCGGCGGGACGCCGTACTTCCACCGCGGATCCGACTCGTTCCGCGCCCAGTCCTTGATGTTGAAGGGCGGGTTGGCCATCACATAGTCGGCCTTGAGGTCCGGGTGCTTATCGTCGGCGAAGGTGTCGCCCCAGCGGGCGGCAAGGTTGCCGTCGATGCCGTGGATGGCGAGGTTCATCTTGGCCAGGCGCCAGGTGCGTTCGTTGAGTTCCTGGCCGTAGACGGAGATGTCGGCCTTGTGGCCGCGGCCACGGTGGGCCTCAATAAACTTGGCGGCCTGGACGAACATGCCTCCCGATCCGCAGGCCGGGTCGTACACCCGCCCCTCGTACGGCTCCAGGACCTCCACTAGCAGGCGGACGACGCTGCTCGGGGTATAGAACTCGCCGCCCCGCTTGCCCTCGGCGCGGGCGAAGTTGCCGAGGAAGTACTCGTAGACCTCGCCGAGGATGTCCTGGGCAGGCTTGTCGTCGTTGCCGCCGAAGCGGGCATCAGTGATGAGGTCGACGAGTTCGGCCAGGCGCTTCTTGTCGACGTTGTCCTTGTTGAAGATCTTGGGGAGGACGCCGAGCAACGACGGGTTGGCCTTCATGATGGCGTCCATGGCCTGGTCGAGGGCCTCACCGACGTTGCCGCTCTTGGCGTTGGCGGAGATCGAGGACCAGCGGGCGCTCTCGGGGACCCAAAAAACGTGGTGCCCGGTGTACTCGTCCTGGTCCTCCAAGAACTCCTCCATACGGTCCTCGGCGATGCCCTCCTCAGCGAGTTCCTTGGCGAGCTGTTCGCGGCGCTCTTCGAAGGCGTCGGAGACGTACTTGAGGAAGATCAGGCCGAGGACGAACTCCTTGTACTGGTTGGCGTCCATGGAACCGCGCAGCTTGTCGGCGGCCTTCCAGAGGATGGCCTGGATTTCCTTGGGCGTGGAGGCGGTGAACAGTTCCGCCTGGTCGGCGGGCTTCTTCTTCCGGGGCGGCATGGGCGTTCGGGTCTCCTTCAAGAGATTTCGGGAGTCAGGCGGAGGTCAGACGAGAGTGGTTCAGCGAGGGTCAGCGTGCCGTCGACTAGGCCGGCGGCGGTCAGGGAGGTCAGGTCGTCGAGGGCGGCCGCGTGCCGGCGCAGCAGAGCGGTACGGCGGGCGATGTCGGCCAGGAGGGCGTCGTATCGCTCGGCCTCGTCGCCGGGGAGGTCGGGGATGAGAAGGTCTTCTATGCGGCGGGCGGAGCGGACCGCGCCGCTCACTCGCCGGTGTTCGGCCGCCGCCGAGCGCAGGAGCGCTGCCAGGACACGGGGCCGTACGAGATGCTCGGCGTCGGCTCGTACGCGCAGGACGCGGGCGGGGAAGGCGACCACGGACAGGCCCTCGTCGTCGACGTACGCGCCGAAGCTCGGGGTGGCGGTGACGACGATGTCACCTGGTTCGGTGAAGTAGGCGTGCTCGTAAGCGGTGAGGAGCACGGCGCGGTCGATTCGGTGGCTGCCGACCGGTGCGGTGCCGGTGATCTCGGCCGGGGTGAGGACGGTGTAGTGGCCTGCGCCGCCGGTGGTGAGGTGTTCGTCGGCGATGCGGTGGCCGGGCAGGCGGCGCAGGCGACGGTCCTTGAGTAGGCGGGCCACGGTGGTGCGGCGGACCGGCCGGTCATCGGGGCGCAGGACGGCGTTGCTGCGGATCGTGGGTGCGTGGTCGAGTGCGCTGCGGGTGGCGTCGATCAGCTGCTGGAGCCGGAGTTCGGTTTCGGCGATGCGGGCCGGGCGTTCGACGACGGTGCGGGTGTAGCGGTCGGCGTGCGAACGGTGCTGCGGGGTGAACGCAGTGCCCGGTGCGCCGGTCAGTGTGGTGGCCGGGACGATGACGGCGTTGCGCGGTTCGTGACGGCCGTCCGACCGCCAGCCGGCGTCACGGAAGATGTCGATGTCCTCGGCCAGCGTGTCCAGGGCCTGCGCGGTAAGGGTGCGTGAGGAGAGGTCGGCGAGGAGGACCTGGCCGGTGCGCTGTGCTTCGGGGGTGCGGTGCAGGACCCAGACCGCGGTGCGGTGGGCCGGGCGGAAAGGGAGCACGCCTTCGGGGAGGCTGATCGCGGCCTTTAGGAGGTGCTGTTCCAGGAAGCCCCGGCGCAGGCGGTCTGCTTCCCCACGTGCGGGCAGGGGGCGGACGAGCGCATCGGCGGGGCCCAGGACGATGGCCGCGCAGTCCTCGGCGAGGAGGTCGGTGAGGTCCTGCAGGTTCTGCAGGACGGCGAGCGGGCTGCGGGTCTCGGCCGCCTCGTAGGGGAGGGCACAGACGACGACGTGCGGGTTTCCCCAGTCGTCCGTGGACAGTTCCGCGCCGTCCACGAGGTCCATCTCGTACTCCTGGACGCCTTGGGCCATGAGGCGGCGGCGGGCGAGCCGGACCAGGTCCGGCGTCGAGTCTGCGGAGAGGAGGAAGGGCGTGTCCTCGGCGTCGGAGACTGCTTCATGCAGGGCGACCAGCAGATCTCCGCTCCTGGGGTACAGGACAGCGGCCGTCGCCCCTTGCCCGCGCTCGTTCAGACGCGCGATGCCGCTCAGGTGGGCCATCGCCCGGCTCACCAGCGGAATCGGTTCGTCGGCGGCTAGGTCGTCGCAGCCCAGGCGGCGGCGCGCGTCCATGACCCGTTCGAGCGCGTCGGCCGGGGTGTAGGCGGCCTCGGTGAGCTGGTCGGCGAGCACGGCGAGCAGGGGGCCCTGCCGTTCGGCGTCCGGCAGGTCACGCAGTTCTTCGTGGAGGTAGGCGTCCTCGAAGTCGGTCACCGCGGCGCGCTCCAGGATCGTGCGCCAAGGCAGCTCGGAGAGCGGTTCGTCAAGGAGCTGGCGAAGGCAGAGCAGCGCGGTCACGGTGTCGACCAGCGTGCGGGCGGGGATCGCGCGCCGCCAGGCGGACAGGGTGTGCAGCACCAGCTCCGCCCGGATCTGGTCGGCGTCAGCGTTGCCGCGGCCGGTGGACAGAAGCCATTCGGCGACTTCGCCGCCATCGAAGAGCGGGCTTGCTCCCTCGTATGCGACGGGCTCGGGGAAGTCCGCGTGCCGGCGCGCCCAGGTGGTGACGACGGGCCGTTGCACCTGGGCCAAAGTCCCGATTTCGGCGTAACTGATCCGCCAGGAGGTCTCCTCCGGCAGGATGGGAACGGCTGCTTCACGCGTGCTGGCCATGGCGGTTCCGCTCCCTTCGTGACGACTGCCTCTTGCTCTCGGTCGAGAACGCTTCTTCCAGTGCGCCTCACACGCTACAGCCGGTCGAGCTCTCAGCCCCGCCAAGGGTTGATAACCAGGGTTATCAGGTTCTCGAACAGGCTTATCTCCCGCCTTCTGGCACCTTGGTCACCCTCACCCCAGCACCACCCGCCGGGACCCCGGCCCATGCGAGCCCGACCCCACCGGCGTCCTCATCACCGCACCTCTGCTCCCTTGCCGGGCACTCACCCCCGTCCGCCTCGACACCACCCGTCCCGTAAGGCCGCTCGTGTTACCAAACCGCACCGCAACCTCGCCCCAGGAGACCTCTGTGTCCAGCACCGCGTCGAAGCGCACCCTGTACCGCCTGACCCACGTCAAGGCGACCCCTGAGTCGATGCTCGAAGCCCTCGACGTCGACGCCCTCGACACCCTGGACGCGGTCGTGCGCGACGTCAGCGATCACATGGGAGTTCCCGCCCTCGCGGTGTCCTTCGCCGTAGCGAAGGAGGAAGCCGCCTGGGGCAAGGACATCCTCCGGCTCGCCGACGAATCGGATCTGCTGCAGAGCGAGCAGCGCACCGGCGCACTGCTCATGCTCGCCGTCGACGGCGCGGTGTACGCGATCGGCTTCGACCAGGGGTACCGGCTTCTCCCCACCCAGCTCAAGGACGCGCACTTCGGTCTGTCCTTCGGTATCCGCGCCATCAACCCGCGGCAGGTGCGGGACTTCACCGCCAGCGTCCTCGGCCAGGCGCGCATCGACAGTTCCCTGGTCCCTGCCGGCGCCTCCGTACCGGCCCTCGGCCTCCGGGACCATGGGCGGATCATCCGCCACCTCGGCGGCTACCTCGACGAAGTCGACCTCACTGCGGGGAGCGGCACCAGGAACGGGGCCATAACCGCGGAGGGCGGCATCGGTCTCCGTATCAAACTCGGCACCACCCCCACCACGCTGGTCAAGGACATCCGCGCTATCGCCGCGATCTGCGAGCACGTCCTTCCCCACCCCGACCTGGCCTTCGTGGAGCACATCACCCCGGTCAAGGCCCCCTCCCTCATCGACGCGCTCGACGCGGAACTGGACGCCACGCTCGGCCGTCCCGCAGACGGCCGGATCGTCAGCGCTGTCCCCTTTTCCCAGAGCGCCGACCTGTCCCGGTCCACCGCCTGCACCATCAAGATCGGATCCTGCCCACCCCACCTCCAGGACGAGTTCAGTCTCGACTACGTCCTGGAGCGGGCCCGCGTGATCAAGGCAGGCGCACGCGTCGAGGCCCTCCGGCAGGGCACCGTCGAACTGTTCCGCGACACGCTCGCCGCACGGACCGCACTCGCCCCGCGCACCGCTTCCCTCGAAGCCCTGTCCAAGGAATCCGCCATGAAGTGGATTGGGGCCACCTTCTCCCTCAACTCCCGCACGTTCTGCCTGCTCGACGATGAGTGGTACGAGCTCGGGGCGGACTACCTGCGCAACGTCAACGAGACCGTGGCCACGTTGTTCCCCGACGCGCCCTCCGTCGACCTCCCCCGCTGGCCGCTCGTCGAGAAGCTGAACAAGAAGGGAATCCGCGTGATCCGCCCCGCAGACGAAGGCGACTACAACAAGCTGGCCGCCCAGGCCCGCCGCGGCTGGGTCTGCCTGGACAAGAAGAATGTCCACAACCCCTTTCGGCCGAGCAACTCTGTCGAGATCTGCGACCTGTTCACCGAGGACGGCACGCTTGTCCTCGTGAAGCCCGCGCACTCCTCTAGTCCGCTAAGTCACCTGTTCAACCAGGCGCGCGTCTCCGTTGAACTCCTCTTCGAGAACGCGGCCGTACGCGCGGAGTTCGCCCGGTCCGTACACGTCAACAGCGATCCGGCCCGCAGCATCCCCGAGGATTTCACCCCGCGCCGCGTCGTCTTCGCGATCCTTCTGAAGGACGGAGCCAAGCTCACGCCGGACTCCCTCTTCCCGTTCTCCGCCATCACCCTGGCCCAGACCGCGAAGGCCCTCGCCGCTCGCGGCGTGACCGTCGAAGTCATCGGCATCGAAAGCGAGTCGGCCCAGTCGGCCATGCTCGACGAGGCTGCATAGCCGCCCGGGCCCGCTCACCACGTGCAGCGTTCCCGGAGCCTGGCCGAATCCGCTTCCCCTTGAGCGCACCCCTACCTGCGAGCGGCCGACGCTCCCACCGGCACCACCCGCGCCCGCCCCTCCACCCACACCGTCGCACAAACCCGCAGGTCAGAACCATGCGCAACACCAGCCACGTTTGGCGGCTCCCGCCGGGGGCGCACGTTTATGCAGGTTAGAGGCTGTCCCTGGCTCTTCGTGAGATCTCCCGCAGAGGGCCTTTTCAGCACCTCCGAGGTCATTCTGCGCGTAAATAACCCTCGTTGAGAGGGCGCGTCCCACATACGTCCCCGGTTGCGGCACCGACATACGTCTGGCCGCCACTCGCCAGAGAGTCGTCCCTGGTCAGAGCCAGACTGATGACCTATTAGCCAGGAACAGGGCGGGCGCCAAAGCGACGCCTGCCCTGTTCCTGGCTGCTGGCTCGATCTGCTCCGCGCCTGTCGTCACGCCGCAACACGCACGTAGATTCATCCCCAACGCGAGCCGCCCGACGTGGATGCGGCTGGAGGGCTTTACGGGTGGGGAACCATGGTCAGAGCTTGGACAGTCCGCGGGGGCCAGTACGGAGAGCGCGAAGAGCAGGCACTCGACGAGGGCGTGGTGATCGCTGGCTGGGAGGAGGTCGGCGATCTGAGCGGCTGCGCGTCGATCGCTGATGTAGGGGATGTGCTGGCTCGGGCCTATCCGGATGAGCTGCCCGGCCGAGTGGACAACTGGAAGCATCAGCTGTGGCGCTTCATCACGATGGACACCGGGGATCTGGTCGTGATGCCCCGGAAGTTTCTCGGCGTTGTCTCCATCGGACGGCTGACCGGCGGATACGAGTACCGGAGCGAGGCCGCCCCCGGCTTCCGGCACACGCGCAAGGTGGAATGGGTGCGCACCCAGGTCGAGCGGGCCGCGATCGGTGGGGACCTCCGTGACAGCATCGGCGCGTTCCTGACCGTGAGCGAGCTGCGCCGCCGTGACGCAGCACACCGTGTCGAGACACTGGCGCAGACCGGTGTCGACCCGGGCTACAAGGGTGCCGTGGAGCCGCCTGCGGACCCCGATGCGCTGAAGCAGGATGTACGCGACGAGGGCACCCGGCAGCTGACCGCCCGGGATCTGATCGGTCTGTGGGGCTGGCAGAGGCGCACTGGTGACGTCATCGACCTCGTCGACCGGGAGCTCGCGGCTCGAGGTCTGCAGGTGGCCCCTCACTTCACGGAAGTCCAGCTCGACGGCCTGGTCACGGTCTCCGCGGAGGAGACCACCCTGACGGGAGAGACAGCTCAAGAACCTTCGGGGACAGACCTTGGTCACACGCCCACAAGGGCCGCGGGCGAGGACCTGAGTCGCCATTGGCGCATCGGCAGCCTCCCCTTCGCCCGCGACGTGGTCACGGTCGGCTTCGACGAGCCGCTCAGCCGCGCCATCACACGCATGGTCCAGGGTGACTTCTCCCAGCTTCCAGTGGTGAACCGGAACAACGTGCTGCGCGGGGTCGTCACTTGGGAGAGCGTCGCGCGAGCCCAGTTGGGGAACCGCGGCGCCACCATAGCCGCAGCCTTGGATCCGCATCCGCTCACCGCTCAGGAGCAGGAGGAGTTGTTCGTCCGCATCGACGACATCCAACGCCACGGCTTCCTCATCGTCACTGACGGCGACAATCTCGTGCTCGGCATTCTCACGGCATCCGACTTGGCGGATCAGCTCAAACTCCGAGTCGAGCCATTCATCCTCCTCGGCGAGGCGGAGCGGCGGCTACGCCGCCTCACCGATCGGCTGCCCGTGGACGAGCTGCCCACGGGTTCGGGAGTACGCAAGACGCGCACCGCGGGCAAGTACCTCACTCTCGGCCAGTACCCGGAAGTCCTCAAGGACGATGCTTGCTGGGCGAGGCTGGCGTGGCCGTACGAGCAAGACGATCTCGTGCGCCGTGTCACCGCCGTCAAGGAGTACCGGAACGAGCTGGCGCATTGGGACATGGACGCCCCGGAGACGAAAACCGAGGCCCTGACGGAGACCAAGCAGCTTCTGAGTCTGCTGAAGCTGATCGACCACGACCCACGGCCCTGACCGGCTGAGGCGCCCTGGGCCGGGCCCGCTGTCAGGCTTCCGGCTCAGGGCTGTCGAGGCCGAGTTCGATCACCGCGAGTGCACGAGTGCGATGTCCTGATCCTGCCAGCCGACGAGGCTGCACTCTCATGGCAGATCCGGATGGCGCCGCGAGGCAATAAGTGCCTGCTGGCCATCGAGTGCAAGTACTACACCGCCAGTCGGGCCAGCATCGGCCACGCGCGTAATTTCGAAGGGTTGCACACCGACCTGCGGACCGCCCGCAACCTGTTCGTCTCCAACACGGGAGCATCGAGCGTGGTCAAGTACCTGTCCGCCCGCAAGCGGGGATACGAGCGGGAGGTCGTACCGGCCAACGTCAACACCGTCGGCTACACACGTGGCCAGATCCGCGAGGCGTTTAAGATCTACCTCGGCGAGACGGCTCCGTCCACGGTGATCTGATTCAGACGCGCACCGCGGCGACCGTCGACAACGTCCACGAACGCCCGATCTCGGGCTCAGCTGCGTGCACGACGATGTCGGCCCACTGCCCCTCCCGGACGTCCACCCGCACCCCAAGCCAGTTCAGCCAGATCCCTATCGACGACTCTGAACCCAAGCCGTTTCGCATCAATGCCAGGAATAACTACTCTCGCCGTAAACATGCCCTCTATATCTCTCACCCGAACGAGGAGTCCTTTCAACAGCCCGGAATTCCCGCAAGGGCAGCGGGCATCGTCTCCGGGGGCAGGGCAGCCAGGGAACGGCGGGAGGCTACATGGAACAGGCCCTCAACAAGCGGCAGCAGGCCGTGCTCGACTGGGTGGGCCAGGGGTGTCCCGACGGAGTCTGGCCGGACAGCACGTACAAGACCAGCGGACAAGCCCTGCAGAACCGAGGGCTCATCAAGGTCACCAAACGCCGCGGGCATTGGAGCGCCCACCTCACCGAGAAGGGGCAGCAGCATCTCATCGACCGCGGCATCCGCCCCGTGGAGCAGAGCACCCGGCCGCCGGAACGGCCCGCTCGAAAGCCGTCACCGCCGCGCCCCGAGCCGTGCCGAAGGCCCTTGCGAACTACGCGGACCAGCTACTCGATGAACTGGCCGTTGCGAACGACCGCTGTCTCATCAAGCCTATCGAATCCGGCCCGCACGCGGTGAATTGGGCGTCACGGGTCAACGCCGCCCGCAAGTCCGGCAAGATCCCCCACACGCAGGAACTCCACGGATACCGCACCCACCGCGGCTACGAGATCAAGCTGGTCGACATCCCTGCCTGGCGCCTCGCGGAACTAACCCCGCTCCCTGTGCCGGCCAGACTCACCAAACCCCATGCCGTCGTGGCCGCCCTCCAAAAGCAGCCGCAGCCCATGGGCCTGACCAAACCCCTCCAGGGCCGAGCCCTGCGCATCATCCAAACCCTCATCGCCGCCACCACAGCCCAAGGCCACAAGGCATCGCTCGGAACCACACAAGGCGCACCCCCGCCCCATCGGCGCCACAAGGCACCACCGCACTTCTCCATCACCACCCAAGGCGAAAGTGTCGGATTCCTCGTCCTCCAAGAACAGGACCGCAGCGAACAGGTCCCCACAGACAAGGAACTCGCCGACGCCAAGAAGTACTCATGGATGCGTATCCCCCGCTTCGACTACACCCCCTCCAGCCGCCTACGCTTCATACTCCGCGGCGGCAGCCCGCACCGCGCAAGCGAATGGGCAGATCTCCCCGACCGGTCTCTGGAAGAACAACTCGCCGAGATCGTGCAGGAGGTCGGACTCCGCGGCGAGGCCGCAGAACGCAAACGCCTTGCAGACCAGCAAGCCAGAGAGGTACAGCAAAAGCGCTGGGAAGCCGCCATGCAGGAAGCCCACGCCGCCTACGCCCACGCCTACCGCGTCAAACACCTCGGAGAACAGGCAGACACCTGGTACCAGGCCAGCCGCCTGGCCGAATACATCGCAGCAGTAAGCGACCACGCCACGTCACTGCCGCCTGGGCAGGATCGGACCGAGATCGAGGCGTGGCTCGCGTTCGCGGACGCTCACCTTCAACACCTCACCGAATCGGTCTCAGCGCCGAAGCTGCCCACGCCGCCGAAACCCAGCGGCGACGACCTCAAGCCTTTCCTCGGTCACTGGAGCCCCTACGGACCCCGCTCCTACTGAGCCGGACCACGGGAAATCACACCGCCACGAGCCGGACCCGCTCGCCGCACAGCTTGGCCATGTCGTCAATATCGGAAGTCAGCATGACCACGGGGCGGTGCTGTCGCAGCGCGGCCTCGGCGACGGCCGCATCGATCGCGTACTTGTGTCCGTGCAACCCGGCATTCATCAGCAACTTCGAGGCAGCCCTCGCCTCCTCATCACCGACCGGGACGACCCGCAGCCCGGAAAGCACCCAGTTCAGGCGGGACTTGTTCGTACGGGCATGGACGGCCTCGACGATGGTGAGCGCACTGATCACGACCTCCATGCCGCGCGAGCGCGCCTCAGCGATCAGAGCCACCACCTGCTCGTCGTCGGCGAGCAGCTTCGAGAGTCCCTCGCTGTCGAGGACCAGAGTCCCCTCATGACTCAACCTGCGGCGGGCCACTCGGCCTCCCCGGCGAACACCTCGTCGAAGACCTGCCGCGCCCGCTGACGAGCCGGCTCGGAGACCGGCCCCTTGCGGCTCTCGTAGTCCGCCAGGTACTCGTCCATGACCTGCCCGCGCAGCTCGCGCTCGACCGCCTCGGCAATGAACGCGGAGAACTCCCTCTTGCCCACCCGCGCCCGGATCGCCTCCGCGGTCCCCTCCGGCAGCGACAAGCTCACCCGCGTCGCTGGCCCTTCCCCGATGCTGTACGTCGCCTCAGCCATGCCCCCGATTGTGTCAAACGAGTAGGAAAAGCGCCACGTCCGCACTACCTTCACAGCTCGGTCAGCGCCCCGCTCGCACAAATCCCAGCACGGGCACCCCATCCCAACACGATCCCAGCACAGTACGGATGACCAGGGATGACGACAGGTGACGAGGGGTCAGCTATCCCAGCACCATCCCAGCACGGGAAAACGCAAAGGGCCCGACCCTGAAGAGTCGGACCCCATATGACCTGCACGTTTGCGAGATCAGTGACGTGGTGATATGTCAGCCGCTACACATTGAACCGGAACTCCACCACATCCCCGTCCTGCATCACATACTCCTTGCCCTCCATGCGCGCCTTGCCCTTCGCGCGGGCCTCGGCGACCGAGCCGACCTCGACCAGGTCCTCGAAGGAGATGACCTCGGCCTTGATGAAGCCCTTCTGGAAGTCGGTGTGGATGACACCGGCCGCCTCGGGGGCCGTCGCGCCCTGGGGGATCGTCCAGGCGCGGGACTCCTTGGGGCCTGCCGTGAGGTAGGTCTGGAGGCCGAGGGTGCGGAAGCCCACGTGGGCGAGGGTGGCGAGGCCGGGCTCTTCCTGGCCTACCGACTGGAGGAGTTCGAGGGCCTCGTCCTCGTCCAGCTCCGCGAGGTCCGACTCCAGCTTCGCGTTGAGGAAGATCGCCTCCGCGGGGGCGACCAGAGCGCTCTGCTCGGCCTTGAACTCGTCGTCCGTCAGCTCGTCCTCGTCCACGTTGAAGACGTAGAGGAAGGGCTTCGTGGTGAGGAGGTGCAGGTCGTGGAGGAGCTCCTCCTTGCCGGAGCCCTGGACGATGCCCTGGGAGAAGAGCGTGTCGCCCTTCTCCAGGATCGCCTGGGCCTCCTCGACCGCCTTCACCTTCGGAGCGACGTCCTTCTTGATGCGCGACTCCTTCTGGAGGCGCGGCAGGACCTTCTCGATGGTCTGGAGGTCGGCGAGGATCAGCTCGGTGTTGATCGTCTCGATGTCGTCCTTGGGCGAGACCTTGCCGTCGACGTGGACGACGTTCTCGTCCTTGAAGGCGCGGATGACCTGGCAGATCGCGTCCGACTCGCGAATGTTCGCGAGGAACTTGTTGCCCAGGCCCTCGCCCTCGCTCGCGCCGCGCACGATGCCCGCGATGTCGACGAAGTCGACCGTCGCCGGGAGGACCTTCTGGGAGCTGAAGATTTCCGCCAGTTTCGTGAGGCGGGGGTCCGGGACACCCACCACGCCGACGTTCGGCTCGATCGTGGCGAACGGGTAGTTGGCCGCCAGCACGTCGTTCTTGGTCAGGGCGTTGAACAGGGTCGACTTGCCGACATTGGGCAGACCGACGATTCCGATCGTGAGCGACACGTTGCGACTTCCCGTACGTGAGGGCTGGGGGTGGACGGCCCGGAGGGCCGTAGCGACCGTGGGGCGATCCCCCAGTCTACGGCGTGCCGTCGCCGCCCCCGCCTGCCCGCCGCCTCCTCTTCGAACGCATGGCCAAGGTCGTCCCAAAGGCGTGTCCCGCGACGGATTCCGCGTGGTACCCCGCCTAGGTTGGTCCAGTGGAGCAACACAGGACGCGTCCCCCTCAGTCCGGCCCCAGGCCCGCCCGGTCCGCCCCCGGCACCACCTCACCGGCCCGGCCGCCCCGCCGGCCCGCCCCGCTGCCACCACAGGGCGGCCCCGCCGTGCCGGGCACGGCGGGGCCGGCCGTTCCCCGCCCGCGCCGTCCCGCCCCGCCGTTCCTCCGGGCCCTGCGCCGGGCGCCGCTGTACCGCGCGCTGCGACGGATGCCGAACCCCCGCCTGACCGGGCTCGGCAGCGGTCTCTTCTGCACGGCGGTGATGTTCCTGCTCGCCTGTCTGCTCCGCCTGGCCGGGGGCGATTACGTCGTCGCGTACGGCGTGCTGTTCCTGCCCGTGGCCGCGCTCACGGCGCTCTGGGTGCGCCCGGCCGACCTGATCACCGCGCCGGTGGGCGTGCCGATCGCCTTCGCGGCCGGCGTGCTGCCCGTCGCCGGGGGTGAGGGCGGCTTCGGCGGCCAGTTCATGGGGCTCGTGACGACGCTCGCCCTGCACGCCGGCTGGCTGTACGGGGGGACGCTCGTCGCCGGGCTCGTCGTGACCGTACGCAAGGCCAGGCTGATGGCGCAGCGGCGGAACGCGCGCCCGCCGCAGCGCCCGGCCCGCGAGGGGCGCGTCCCCGCCGCCTGAGGAGGGGGCCTTCCACAACGCTCGCGCCCCTCCTGGAGGGCCTACGCCTCGGCCGCCGCCATCGCCGCCCCCACGATGCCCGCGTTGTTCTGCAGCTGTGCCGGGACGATCTCCGCGGAGATGCCCTCGATGTGCGGCAGGAACTTGTGCGCCTTGCGGCTCACGCCGCCGCCGATGATGAACAGTTCCGGGGAGAAGAGCATCTCCACGTGCGCGAGGTACTTCTGTACGCGGTGCGCCCAGTGCTCCCAGCTCAGGTCCTCGTCCTCGCGGGCCTTGGAGGAGGCCTTCTTCTCCGCGTCGTGGCCGTGCAGCTCGAGGTGGCCGAGCTCCGTGTTCGGGACGAGGCGGCCGCCGGTGAACAGCGCGCTGCCGATGCCCGTGCCGAGGGTGAGCATGATGACCGTGCCCGTACGGCCGCGGCCCGCGCCGAAGTGCATCTCGGCGACGCCCGCCGCGTCCGCGTCGTTCAGGACGGTGACGGGGACACCGCCGAGCCGCTCCGCGACGAGCTTTCTGATGTCCGTGCCGATCCAGCTCTTGTCCACGTTGGCGGCGGTGCGCGCCACGCCGTTCGTGATCACCCCGGGGAAGGTCGCCCCGACGGCGCCCTTCCAGCCGAAGTGCTCGACGACCTCGCGCACGCCGTCGACCACGGCGTCCGGCGTCGCCGGATGCGGGGTCAGCACCTTGTGCCGCTCTTGTGTCAGGTCTCCACGATCCAGGTCAACGGGAGCGCCCTTGATCCCGGATCCGCCGATGTCCACACCGAAGATCTGCATGGCTCCCACCGTACGGCGCCCGCGCCCTCAGAGCCTGTCTTTCAGCGCTGGGACAGCTCGGCCGCTTCGGCGCGCAGGTCCCTGCGGAGCTCCTTGGGCAGGGAGAAGGTGATGGACTCCTCGGCGGTCTTCACCGTCTCCACGTCTGCGTAACCCCGCTCGGCGAGCCACTCGATGACGCCGTCGACCAGGACGTCGGGCACGGAGGCTCCCGAGGTCAGGCCGACCGTGGTGACGCCCTCCAGCCAGGCCTCGTCGATCTCGTCGGCGTTGTCGACGAGGTGGGAGGCGGCGGCGCCCGCGTCCAGGGCGACCTCGACCATGCGGATGGAGTTCGAGGAATTCTTGGAGCCGACGACGATGACCAGTTCCGCGTCCTCGGCGAGCTTCTTCACCGCGGTCTGGCGGTTCTGCGTGGCGTAGCAGATGTCGTCGCTGGGCGGCGAGAGCAGGTTCGGGAACTTGCCCTTCAGGGCGTCGACCGTCTCCATGGTCTCGTCTACGGAGAGTGTGGTCTGGGAGAGCCAGACGACCTTGTCCGGGTCGCGGACCTCGACGTTCGCGACGTCCTCGGGGCCGTCGACCAGCGTGATGTGGTCGGGCGCCTCACCGGACGTACCGATGACTTCCTCGTGGCCCTCGTGCCCGATCAGGAGGATGTCGTAGTCCTCCTTGGCGAACCGGACCGCTTCCTTGTGGACCTTCGTGACCAGCGGGCACGTCGCGTCGATGGTCGCCAGCTTGCGCTCGGCGGCCTCCGCGTGGACGGTCGGGGCGACGCCGTGCGCCGAGAACATGACGATGGAGCCCTCGGGGACCTCCGCCGTCTGGTCGACGAAGATCGCACCCTTCCTCTCCAGAGTCTGCACCACGTACTTGTTGTGGACGATCTCGTGGCGTACGTAGATCGGGGCCCCGTACTGCTCCAGGGCCTTCTCGACGGCGATCACGGCACGGTCCACGCCCGCGCAGTAGCCACGGGGAGCGGCGAGCAGGACACGGCGGGAGCCAGGCGTAGCAGTCATGCCCACCATCGTAAGGCCGCGTCCAGCGCGTCAAAGATCGCCGGGTTGGGGAGACTGGGGACCTGCGTTGATCCACGCGGCCTTGATCCACGGAGGCACGGAGGCACGATGTCCGGACAGTCCGCCAGTACGGGAGCCCATGCCGAGCCCACGGGGGGCGCCGAGCCCGCACAGGGGGACGGGCTGCGGCGAAGTCTCGGCTTCCGGGACCTCGTGGTCTACGGACTGCTCTTCATCGCACCCATGGCGCCGGTCGGCGTCTTCGGGACGCTCGACGCGAAGTCGCACGGCGCGGTCGCCCTCGTCTATCTGATCGCCACGGTCGCGATGGCGTTCACCGCATTCAGCTACGCCCAGATGGTGCGGGTGGTCCCCCAGGCGGGTTCCGTCTTCGCCTACGCGCGCGCGGGGCTCGGAAAAGGCCCCGGGTTCATCGCCGGGTGGATGGCGATGCTCGACTACCTCCTCATCCCGGCGGTGGCGTACCTCTTCTCCGGGATCGCCATGAACTCGCTGGTGCCGTCGGTGTCCCGGTGGGTGTGGACGGCCCTCGCGGTGCTCATCACGACGGCGCTGAACCTTTGGGGGGTGCGGACGGCGGCGCGGGTGGGCTTCGCGGTGCTCGCGATGGAAGTCGTGGTGCTGCTGGTCTTCGTCGTGGCGGCCGTCGTGGTGCTCATCCGGGACGGGGCGCAGCGGGACTGGCTGTCGCCGCTGACCGGTGACGGTTCGCAGGGGGCGTTCGCGCTGTCGGCGGTGGTGGGAGCGGTGTCGATCGCCGTCCTGTCGTATCTGGGCTTCGACGCGATCGCCTCGTTCGCGGAGGAGGTGACGGGCGGTTCGGCGAAGGTCGCGCGGGCGGTGCTGTTCTGTCTGACGCTCGCGGGCGTGCTGTTCGTCGCCCAGACGTATCTGGTGGCGCTCCTGGAGCCGCTGTCGTCGGCGGAGCTGGCGGCGGAGCCTGGCAAGCAGGGCACGGCCTTCTACGACGCCGTGGACTCGGCCGCCGGGTCGTGGCTGCACGACCTGGTGGCCGTGAGCAAGGCGATCGGCGCGGCCTTCGCGGCGCTCGCCGGGCAGGCCGCGGCGGGGCGGCTCCTCTTCGCGATGGCACGGGACCGGCGACTGCCGAGAGTCCTGTCGAAGACGGACTCCGGGACGCCGCGGATCGCGCTGCTGTGTGCGGCCGTGGTGACGATGGTGGCGGCGGTGTGGGCGGCCCGCAGGGACGACGGCATGGACCACCTGGTGTCGGTGGTGGACATCGGCGCCCTGACGGCGTTCCTGCTGCTGCACGCGAGCGTGGTGGGCTGGTTCGCGGTACGCCACCGCGGCGCCGCCTTCAGCTGGTGGCGGCATCTGCTGGTCCCCGCCCTCGGTGCGGCCATCGTGGTGGCGGTCATCTGGGAGGCGTCGGGCTCGGCGCAGGTGGTGGGGGCGGTTTGGCTGGGGGTGGGCTTGGTTGTGTTGCTGGTGCAGGGGCGGGAACGGGGAGAGGAACGAGCGGGGGGCTGAGGTCGCGTCCCGGGTGCGGGGCTGTTGTGGCTGGTCGCGCAGTTCCCCGCGCCCCTGGGGCGTCTGGCCGGTGCGTCGCCTGTCCCGTGCGGGTCCGTCGTGGTTGCTCGCGCAGTTCCTCGCGCCCCTGAGGCCCCTCGCCTGTGCATCACCTTGTGCGGGTCCGTCGTAGTTGCTCGCGCAGTTCCCCGCGCCCCTTGAGCGGCACCTGGGCCCCGCCCCCGTTCCGTTGAGGGGCGAGCGTCTCGTGTACCCAGGGTTGTCGGTGGGGGCCGTTACGCTCGGTGTATGGCTCTCAACACGTCCGCGGACGCGCCGCTTCCCGTCGGGGAGGTGTCGCGGCTCATCGGTGGGTGGATCGACCGGCTCGGTGCCATCTGGGTCGAGGGGCAGATCACACAGCTGTCCCGCAGACCCGGCGCCGGCGTCGTCTTCATGACGCTGCGCGACCCGTCACACGACATCTCGGTGAGCGTGACCTGCTACCGCCAAGTGTTCGACGCGGTGGCGGACGTCGTCTCCGAGGGCGCCCGCGTCGTCGTCCGCGCCAAGCCGGAATGGTACGAGCGGCGGGGGCAGCTGTCGCTGCGGGCCGCCGAGATAAAGCCGGTCGGCGTCGGTGAACTGCTCGCGCGGATCGAGCAGTTGAAGAAGAGCCTCGGCGCGGAGGGACTCTTCGCGCCCGAGCTCAAACAGACGCTGCCCTTCCTGCCGCAGCTCATCGGCCTGGTGACGGGCCGCGCGTCGGCCGCCGAACGCGACGTCCTGGAGAACGCGAGGCACCGCTGGCCCGCCGTCCGCTTCGAGGTGCGCAACGTCCCCGTCCAGGGGGTGCACGCGGTGCCGCAGGTCGTGCAGGCCGTCAAGGAGCTGGACGCACTCCCCGAGGTCGACGTGATCATCGTGGCGCGGGGCGGCGGCAGCGTGGAGGACCTGCTGCCGTTCTCGGACGAGCAGCTGGTGCGCGCGGTGGCCGCGTGCCGTACGCCGGTGGTCTCCGCGATCGGCCACGAGCCGGACAACCCCCTCCTGGACCACGTGGCGGACCTGCGCGCCTCGACCCCCACCGACGCCGCCAAGAAGGTCGTGCCGGACGTCGGCGAGGAGTACGAGCGCGTGCAGTGGCTCCGCGACCGCGCCCGGCGCAGCATGGACGCCTTCCTGGACCGGGAGGCCCGCGGTCTCGCACACGCTCTGGGCCGCCCCTCCATGGAGCATCCGCACCGCATGGTGGAGGAGCGCGAGGAGCAGGTCTCCGCGCTCGTCGACCGCAGCCGCCGCACGCTCGGGCACCTCCTCGACCGGGCGGGCTCGGAGCTGACGCACACCCACGCGCGTGTGGTGGCCCTCTCCCCCGCCGCGACGCTCCAGAGGGGGTACGCGGTGCTGCAGAAGCCGGACGGCGCGGTCGTGCGGGCGCCCGAGGAGGTGGGCGCGGACGACGAGCTGAGGGCGCGCGTCGCCGAGGGCACCTTCACCGTACGAGCGGTGGGAACCGCACAAAACGATGGCAATGACGAGAATTAGGGTGGGCGCATGACCAGCACAACGGACGAGGCCGCGGGCTCCGCCGACGCTCTCGGTTACGAGCAGGCGCGGGACGAGCTGATCGAGGTGGTGCGCCGCCTGGAGACCGGCGGCACGACCCTGGAGGAGTCGCTCGCCCTGTGGGAGCGCGGCGAGGAGCTGGCGAAGATCTGCCGGCGCTGGCTCGACGGCGCCCGCGCCCGGCTCGACGCGGCCCTGGCGGGCCCGGAGCTGGACGAGGACACCGAGGCCTGAGGAATCAGAGAAACAGCACTGACCCGGGAAACAGCACTGACCTGGAAACAGCACTGACCTGCTATTTGTGAACCGGATCACCCAACTCCAGTTTTGATTGAAAGTTGAACAGCACCGGCGTACTGTCGTTGTGGCGGGCTCGGAAACGGGCCCGGCAGACACACCCCGTACGTCGAAGAAGGTTGATCCATGTCTCTCGCCCTTGACCCCGCCGCCCAGGACCTGCTGTTCCGCGAGGCCCGCACCGCGAACACCTTCACCGACGAGCCGGTCACCGAGGAGCAGGTCCAGGCGATCTACGACCTGGTCAAGTACGGCCCGACCGCCTTCAACCAGTCGCCGCTGCGCGTCACCCTGGTCCGCTCCCCCGAGGCCCGTGAGCGCCTGGTGCAGCACATGGCCGAGGGCAACCGCCCGAAGACGTCGACCGCGCCGCTCGTCGCGATCCTCTCCGCGGACAACGAGTTCCACGAGGAGCTCCCGGCGCTGTTCCCGCACTTCCCGCAGGCCAAGGACGCCTTCTTCTCGGAGCGCCCGGTCCGCGAGCAGGCCGCGCTGGTCAACGCCACGCTGCAGGCCGGGTACTTCATCGTCGGCGTGCGCGCCGCCGGTCTGTCCGCGGGCCCGATGACCGGCTTCGACTTCGCCGGCGTCCAGAAGGAGTTCCTGGACGACGACCACACCCCGCTGATGATCGTCAACATCGGCAAGCCGGGCGAGGACGCCTGGTTCCCGCGCTCCCCGCGCCTGTCCTACGAGGACGTCGTCACCACGGTCTGAGTCACCCCCCGACCGACGCGTGAAGGGCCCCCGGCACACCGCCGGGGGCCCTTCACGCGTACAGGATCAGAACATCACAGGGTCAGGACATCGCAGGGTCCGGACATCGCAGGATCAGGACATCTTCAGCGACTCGGCCATCTTCGTCAGCTGCCCGAAGGACGCCGTGCCCGTGACCACCGTCGTCGCGCCCTTCTCACCGGTCACCAGGGCGTCGTACTTGGGGCCCTCGTAGCGCGTCCAGGTGCGGCCGCCGATCTCCGCCGTGGTCTTCGTCCTCGACGCGTCGTGCGTGACCCTCTTGATGAAGGCGGCCGGCTTGGCCGTGGACTGCTCGATCGCGACGTACTGCTCGTCCGGGTCGAGGAAGCCCAGGTGCCAGGAGTCCTGCTCGGCGCCGTTGTACCGCACGGACGTCGCCTTCCACGCCTTGGCCAGGCCCTCGGGCGCGGCGACCGGATAGGCCGCGGCCCGCCGGGCCGTCAGGAGCTCGACGCGGTAGTCGACGCGCTTCACGGAGCTCTTGGACTCGTTGTGCGGGATGAAGAGGTAGATCACGCCCGCGGCGAGCGCGATCACCACCAACGACCACAGCATGTTCTTGACGGTCTGAGTGCCTTGTCTTCCTGCCACGCCCCCCATGGTCTCAGGCGCCGTCCGCACCCCTTCCCCCGGTGTCCGCTCCCCGCTTCCCCCGGTGTCCGCTCCCCGCACGGGCCCGCTCATGCGTGGGCCCCACTGCTCATTTTGTCGGCCTGCGGATAGAGTCGTTCACAATCCCTCATTCGGCTGTCGTCGTATCAGCAGAAAGGTGCGCTCCGATGACCGAGCATCATCTCCCGTCCGAGCTCGAGGTCTCCCCCGAGGCCCCCGACCGCAACCTCGCCCTGGAGCTCGTCCGGGTCACCGAGGCGGCCGCCATGGCCGCGGGCCGCTGGGTGGGCCGCGGCGACAAGAACGGCGCGGACGGCGCCGCGGTCAGGGCCATGCGGACCCTCGTCCACACCGTCTCGATGAACGGCATCGTCGTCATCGGCGAGGGCGAGAAGGACGAAGCCCCGATGCTCTTCAACGGAGAGCGCATCGGTGACGGCACCGGCGCCGAGGTCGACATCGCCGTCGACCCGATCGACGGCACCACGCTGACCGCGAAGGGCCAGCCGAACGCCATCGCCGTGCTGGCCGCCGCCGACCGCGGCGCCATGTTCGACCCGTCCGCCGTGTTCTACATGGACAAGCTGGTCACCGGCCCCGAGGCCGCGGACTACGTGGACATCAACGCGCCCGCCTCGGTCAACATCCGCCGCGTCGCCAAGGCCAAGAACTCCTCGCCCGAGGACGTCACGGTCATGATCCTGGACCGCCCCCGCCACGAGGGCATCGTCAAGGAGATCCGCGAGACAGGCGCCCGCATCAAGTTCATCTCGGACGGCGACGTCGCGGGTTCGGTCATGGCCGTCCGCGAGGGCACCGGCGTCGACCTCCTGATGGGCATCGGCGGCACCCCCGAGGGCATCATCTCGGCCTGCGCGATCAAGTGCCTGGGCGGCGTCATCCAGGGCAAGCTGTGGCCCAAGGACGACGCGGAGCGCCAGCGCGCCATCGACGCGGGACACGACCTGGACCGCACGCTCTCCACGGACGACCTGGTCAAGGGCGACAACGTCTTCTTCGTCGCGACCGGCATCACCGACGGCGAGCTGCTCCAGGGCGTCCGCTACCGCGCGGCCACCGCCTCGACGTCGTCGCTCGTCATGCGCTCCAAGTCGGGCACGATCCGCAAGATCGACTCCGACCACCGGCTCTCGAAGCTGCGCGCCTACAGCGCGATCGACTTCGACCGCGCGAAGTAGGAAATCGCTGAGCAGGAAGTCGCTGAGCAGGAAGTCACTAAGCGGGAAGTAGGGCGTACGCGGCGGGAATTGCGCGGCAGTACGTGCGCGAAGGGGGCGTCCCGTGCGGGGGACGCCCCCTTCGACGTACGTGAGCGGGCTACCCCGCGGCGGCGATGCCCGCCGCGTGAGCCGCTTTCTGCAGCTCCAGGTCGCGCCTGCGGCGGCGGGCCAGGACCACGCGGCGCTCGGCGGCGGTGAGGCCGCCCCACACGCCGTACGGCTCGGGCTGCAGGAGCGCGTGCTCGCGGCACTCGACCATCACGGGACAGCGGGCGCAGACGCGCTTGGCCGCCTCCTCGCGGGAGAGCCTGGCCGCGGTCGGCTCCTTGGACGGGGCGAAGAAGAGTCCGGCCTCGTCGCGGCGGCACACGGCCTCGGTGTGCCATGGGGCGTCATCGTCCCGATCTCGCACGGGCACCCGCTGTCCGGGAACGGCGGCGACCTGCAGAGACTGACGCGACGGTTGCAGCACGGGTCTACTCCTGACGACGGCTTCGCGAGCGAGAGACGATGCAGCAAGCTCTACCCGCTGTGTGCGCGCCTATGCACTGAGTTCCGATGTCCGGAGGTCCGGGTTCCCCGTGGCGGGGCCCGTGTGCCGTCAGCGCCCGAGGTGCTTGCGCAGGTGCCGGTGCAGATCGCGGACGAGCTTGCCCCGCTTGGGCCGTGCCTCGATGCTGCCGAGGACCGCCATCCCGTCCACGTAGACGACGGGGGCGTCCTGGTCCGGGGAGTCGAGCGTGTCCACCTCGAAGCTGCCGAGGACGCCGGCGCCGCTGCCGCGCAGCGACACGTTCTCCGGGACGCGGATCTCGACGGAGCCGAAGATCGCCACGGCCTTGATGACCACCTGGCGCTGCTCGAAGATCGCCTCGCTCAGGTCGATCTCGACGCTGCCGAGGATCGCGTACGCGTGGGTGCGGCGGGCCACCCGCCAGCGGCCCCTGCGCGAGGAGCTGCTGAGCACCGCGACGAGGTTCTCGTCCGCGACCGGCGGGACGACTCCGGGGGACGGCCTGGACGGGGCGGGCTCGGGTGCGCGGTCCCTGGCGGCCGTCCGCGTGTGCGCGGCGGGCAGGTCCCTGATCAGCGGCTCCAGTTCGGCCGTGGTCTTGGCGCTGTAGACCCCGTCGATCCGCTCCGAGTGCTCCTCGGCGGTCAGGCGGCCCTCGGCCAGGGCGTCGCGGAGGATGTCCGCGGTGCGGTCCCGGTCGGCGTCGGAGGCACGGAGCGCTGGGGGCTGCTTTTCGAGGTCCACGGGAGCAGCGTACCCAGACGCGATAGATCGCGACTAGCCCTGTATCGCGACTATCGCCTCCCGGTGACGCCTCTACTGAGCCTTACCTCACAGGAACGGTCCGCCGGGCGCGTTCTACGCTGGTTGGCGCGTCGCCAATGGAGGCCGCGCCGCTGTCTGCCGAGTGAGGAATGGCCGCAATGCCAGAGTTTGAGTACTCCGATCTGCTCCCCCTGGGAGAGGACACCACCCCGTACCGGCTGGTGACCTCCGAGGGTGTCTCCACCTTCGAGGCCGACGGGCGGACATTCCTCAAGGTCGACCCGGAGGCGCTGCGCAAGCTGGCCGCCGAGGCGATCCACGACATCCAGCACTACCTGCGGCCCGCGCACCTGGCCCAGTTGCGGCGCATCATCGACGACCCGGAGGCGTCCGGCAACGACAAGTTCGTGGCGCTCGACCTGCTGAAGAACGCGAACATCGCGGCCGCCGGCGTGCTCCCCATGTGCCAGGACACCGGCACCGCCATCGTCATGGGCAAGCGCGGACAGAACGTCCTCACCGAAGGTGAGGACGAGAAGGCGCTCTCCAAGGGCATCTACGACGCGTACACGAAGCTGAACCTGCGCTACTCGCAGATGGCTCCCCTGAACATGTGGGAGGAGAAGAACACCGGCTCCAACCTCCCCGCCCAGATCGAGCTGTACGCGACGGACGGCGGCGCCTACAAGTTCCTCTTCATGGCCAAGGGCGGCGGTTCGGCGAACAAGTCGTTCCTCTACCAGGAGACGAAGGCCGTCCTGAACGAGGCCTCCATGATGAAGTTCCTGGAGGAGAAGATCCGCTCCCTGGGCACGGCCGCGTGCCCGCCGTACCACCTGGCGATCGTCGTGGGCGGCACCAGCGCCGAGTTCGCCCTGAAGACCGCCAAGTACGCCTCCGCGCACTACCTGGACGAGCTGCCCGCCGAGGGCTCCCCGACCGGCCACGGCTTCCGGGACAAGGAGCTGGAGGAGAAGGTCTTCGAGCTCACGCAGAAGATCGGCATCGGCGCGCAGTTCGGCGGCAAGTACTTCTGCCACGACGTGCGCGTGGTGCGTCTGCCGCGGCACGGCGCCTCGCTGCCCGTCGCGATCGCCGTCTCCTGCTCGGCCGACCGCCAGGCGACCGCGAAGATCACCGCCGAGGGCGTCTTCCTGGAGCAGCTGGAGACGGACCCGGCGCGCTTCCTGCCGGAGACCACGGACGAGCACCTCGACGACTCCGCGGACGTCGTGAAGATCGACCTCAACCAGCCCATGGACGACATCCTCGCCGAGCTCACCAAGCACCCGGTGAAGACCCGCCTCTCGCTGACCGGCCCCCTCGTCGTGGCCCGCGACATCGCGCACGCCAAGATCAAGGAGCGGCTCGACGCGGGCGAGGAGATGCCGCAGTACCTGAAGGACCACCCGGTGTACTACGCCGGTCCCGCGAAGACCCCCGAGGGTTACGCGTCAGGCTCCTTCGGCCCGACGACGGCCGGCCGCATGGACTCCTACGTGGAGCAGTTCCAGGCGGCGGGCGGCTCCAAGGTGATGCTGGCCAAGGGCAACCGCTCCAAGCAGGTCACCGACGCGTGCGACGCGCACGGCGGCTTCTACCTCGGCTCGATCGGCGGCCCGGCCGCGCGCCTCGCGCAGGACTGCATCAAGAAGGTCGAGGTCGTCGAGTACGAGGAGCTCGGCATGGAGGCGGTCTGGAAGATCGAGGTCGAGGACTTCCCGGCCTTCATCGTCGTCGACGACAAGGGCAACGACTTCTTCCAGAACCCGGCCCCCGAGCCGACGTTCACGCACATTCCGGTGCGGGGTCCGGGCCTGGCCTGATCTTTTAAGGGGCACGGGGAACTGCCCGACCAGCCACGACGCACCCGCAGAGGCCGACCGGCAGCAGTTCCCCGAACCCGCGGGCCTCAGGCGAACCGCTGGTTCGCCGCGCCCGCGCACTTCTGAAGCCGCACCGGCTCCTTGCCCCCCGCAAGGGTCAGACACAGCCCACTCGCGGCAGCAGGCCGCACCGTCCCGGCCTCCCGGACGAACTTCTGGTTGCCACCCCCGTGGCAGTTCCACAGGACGACGGCGGTGCCTTCCTTGTACGCGCCGTCAGGCACGTCCACGCAGCGGTCCTGGGTCAGCCCGGTGTGCAGGGACCCCCGGGAGTCGTCGTACCACCAGGTCTGGTTGCGGTTGCCGGTGCAGTCCCAGCCCTGGACCTTGGTGCCGTTGCGCGACGCCGACGCGTCAACGTCCAGGCACGTGCCGGTGCCCTCGTTCTTGAGGGGCTTGAACACGTCGTCCCAGGCCAGCTCGTACAGCTTCGGGCTGCCCGTGCTCGCCGGGTCGGCGCAACTGGCCTCGCGCTTGCCGGAGTTCTGGATCTGGGTGAGGCAGGACGCGAAGGCGGCGTGGCCGCGGGCGTTGGGGTGGAAGGACTGCCGGACCGAGTTGGAGTCCGGCGGGAACGGGTTGGACACGTCTACGTAGAGGCCGCGCGCCCAGGTGTCCTCCATGCAGACCTCGTGGCCGTGGAAGAGGCGCGAGTTGTCGAGGTAGGTGGCGCCCGCGTTCCGTGCGGCCTTGCGCATGCCGGCCTCGAAGGCGGGCACCGCGATGTTCCGGCCCCACTCGGTGTCGGAGTCGTAGCCGAGTCCGCCGCAGGCCAGCTTGCCGGGGAACTTCGGGTTGTCGCGGAAGTCCGGTCCTATCGGGCTCGGGTAGCCCATGGCGACGAGCTTGTAGTCGCCTTCCTGATAGCCCGCGTCCTTCATGACGGTCTTCAGGTCGCGGATGGACTGCTCGACCTTGGGCACGAGGGCGTCCACGCGCGCCTGCCAGCCGTCGTTGTACTTGCCGGCGCAGGCACCCTGGAGGAGCAGGTAGCGGGTGACGCAGTCCGTCATCACCGGCGCGAACTGGAGGTCGTCGTTGGCGCCGATGACGAGCAGGATCGTCTTGATCCTCGTGTTGCGCGCCTTGACGGCGAGGTTGTCGCTCTGCACCAGCTCGTCGGCGTACTGCTTCTGACCGCCGATCCTAATGTTGACGGTCTGCGCGCCCGAACAGGCGACGTTGTAGGTCACGTCGGCGGGGATGCCCGTGCGGTGGATGGCCGCGTCCGGCGAGCGGTGGCACCAGTTGTCGGGGCCGTCCGTGCCGGGTTCGTAACGGCCGACGCCCTCGCCGGAGATCTCGCTGTCGCCGAGCGAGATCAGGCCGGTCTTGCGGTCGGCCATGGGGCGCTCGGCCGGGCTGCCGTAGAGCTTGGTGGCCTCCGCGGCCCGGATCTTCTCCAGCTCGGGCGGCAGCGGGGTGGCGGCGGCCGCCTTCGCTTCGCTCCCGTCCGCCGCCTGCGCGGGTACGGCGGCCGCCGTGCCGAGCATCGCCGTCATCGCCGTCATCGCCGTCATCGCGACCGCTGCCGCGAACGAACATCGCAGGCGCCCCCGGCCGCTGTTTCGGCCACTGCGTCTGATGCGCTTCATTGCGCCTCCCCGGTGTGGTGTTACCCAGGGTTTTTACTGGTGGGTAGCAGGCTTGGGAATACCTGGAACAAGACAAGTGCTCAACTTTTCACGGGGTTTGAGCGGAGAGGTAGGTTCACGGCATGACCAGCGACGCCAGCGACGACCGCACCGGTGAGTACCGGACCGAGCACGACTCCATGGGCGAGGTGCGGGTCCCCGCGCACGCCAAGTGGCGTGCCCAGACCCAGCGCGCGGTGGAGAACTTCCCCATCTCCGGGCAGGTCCTGGAGCGCGCCCACATCGCCGCCCTCGCACAGATCAAGGCGGCCGCCGCCAAGGTCAACGCGGAGCTGGGGGTGCTCGACAAGGACATCGCCGGAGCGATCGCGGACGCGGCGGCCGAGGTCGCCGACGGACGCTGGGACGACCACTTCCCCGTCGACGTCTTCCAGACCGGCTCCGGCACCTCGTCCAACATGAACACCAACGAGGTCCTCGCCACCCTCGCGACGGAGCGGCTCGGCCGGGACGTACACCCCAATGACCACGTCAACACGTCACAGTCATCCAACGACGTCTTCCCGTCCTCGATCCACATCGCGGCGACGGGCGCGGTCAGCAACGACCTGATCCCCGCCCTGGAGCACCTCGCCGCCGCCCTGGAGCGCAAGGCCGAGGAGTTCGCGGACGTCGTCAAGTCCGGGCGCACGCACCTCATGGACGCGACGCCGGTGACGCTCGGCCAGGAGTTCGGCGGGTACGCGGCGCAGGTGCGGTACGGCGTCGAGCGGCTGCGCGCCTCGCTCCCCCGGCTCGCGGAACTCCCCCTCGGCGGCACGGCCGTGGGCACCGGCATCAACACCCCGCCCGGCTTCTCCGCCGCCGTCATCGCCGAGGTCGCGCGGACCACGGGGCTGCCGCTGACCGAGGCGCGCGACCACTTCGAGGCGCAGGGCGCGCGCGACGGCATCGTCGAGACCAGCGGGCAGCTGCGGACGATCGGCGTCGGCCTGACGAAGATCGCGAACGATCTGCGGTGGATGGCCTCAGGACCGCGCACGGGGCTCGCCGAGATCAACCTGCCGGACCTCCAGCCCGGCTCGTCGATCATGCCCGGCAAGGTCAACCCGGTCATTCCGGAGGCCGCGCTGATGGTCGCCGCGCAGGTCACCGGCAACGACGCGACGGTCGCGGCGGCGGGCGCGGCGGGCAACTTCGAGCTGAACGTCATGCTGCCGGTCATCGCCAAGAACGTCCTGGAGTCGATCCGGCTGCTCGCCAACGTGTCGCGGCTGCTCGCCGACCGGACCGTCGACGGGATCACCGCCAACCGCGAGCGGGCCCGCGAGTACGCCGAGTCGTCGCCGTCCGTCGTGACGCCGCTGAACAAGTACATCGGGTACGAGGAGGCGGCGAAGGTCGCCAAGCGGTCGCTGGCCGAGCGGAAGACGATCCGCGAGGTCGTCCTGGAGGCCGGGTACGTCGACCGGGGCGCGCTCACCCTCGAACAGCTGGACGAGGCACTGGATGTCCTGAGCATGACGCGTCCCTAGGGCCTGTCCCGCGGGGGCCGGTGCCCGGCAAAGTCGGCGTCTAGTATCTGTGCATGACAGACCTCGACGGGAAGACGACGACCGGTGGCGGGGCGGTGCGGTGGGCACCCGGAGACCACATCCTGTGGCGGTACCGGGAGAATTCCGGGGACCGTATCCACATCTGCCGCCCCGTCACCGTCGTGCGGGACACCGACGAGGTGCTCGCCGTGTGGATGGCGCCCGGCACCGAGTGCGTGAAGCCGGTGATCGCCGACGGCACGTCCGTGCACGACGAGCCGCTGGCCACCCGCTACACCAAGCCGCGCACCGTCCGCAGGGACCACTGGTTCGGCACCGGCGTCCTGAAGCTGGCGCGGCCGGACGAGCCGTGGTCGGTCTGGCTGTTCTGGGAGCCGGGCTGGCAATTCAAGTGCTGGTACGTGAACCTGGAGGAGCCGCGCACCCGTTGGGCCGGCGGCGTCGACTCCGAGGATCACTTTCTGGACATCTCCGTGCGGCCGGACCGCAGCTGGCGCTGGCACGACGAGGACGAGTTCGCGCAGGCCCGCCGGGTGGGCCTGATGGACGACGAGAAGGCCTCCGACGTACGTGCCGCGGGGCGGGCCGCGCTTGACGTGATCGATGACTGGCGGGCACCGTTTTCGGACGGCTGGCAGCACTGGCGCCCCGATCCGTCCTGGGTCGTACCGACCCTTCCGGATGACTGGGACCGTACGCCCGCGCATGTGTCCTCATGAGACCCTTGATGCGCCCCCGTGGTTCAAACGTAGGATCGTCCTCCGCAAGGGCGCACAGCAGTAACTCCGTGGGTCTGCGCGGTGCCTGACAGGAAGTCATCGAGGGGCGGCAGAACGTGAGCGAGGACCGCAGAGGTCAGGCCGAGGCCTTTGACGCCATCGGGCGGCACTACGACGAAGCCTTCCCGCACAAGGAGGGCCAGCTGGCCGCGGGCCGCCACCTCGCCACGGCGCTCCCGCCCGGCTCCCGCGTCCTGGACGTGGGCTGCGGCACCGGTCTGCCGACCGC
Source organism: Streptomyces sp. NPDC093510 (assembly GCF_040683555.1). NCBI lineage: Bacteria > Bacillati > Actinomycetota > Actinomycetes > Kitasatosporales > Streptomycetaceae > Streptomyces > Streptomyces sp. NPDC093510. The sequence continues at coordinate 32,613 of NZ_JBFBEE010000027.1, read as the reverse complement.
CCGGCAGCTGGCCGAATCCGGCCACTCGGTGCTCGGCACGGACATCTCGGCGGGCATGCTGGACCTGGCGGGAAAGAACGTCCCGGCAGCCCAGTTCCGGCAACTCGACATCGCCGACCTGCGGGCCGAAGGCCCGGGCGGAGTCGGCCGGTTCGACGGTGTCGTGTGCTTCTTCTCCCTCCTCATGCTGCCGCGCGCCGAGATCCCCGAGGCGCTGCGGCTGCTGCACGGGCTGCTGCTGCCGGGCGGCCTGATGGAGCTGTCCATGGTCGAGGCCGACCTGGACGACGCGGCGATTCCGTTCCTGGGGCACACAATCCGGGTATCGGGTTACCTGCGGGACGAACTGCGGCAGGTCGTGCGTGACGCGGGCTTCGAGATCACCGGCGAGGACACGTACTCGTACGCCCCCGCGAGCACCGACGTACCACCCGAGCACCAGATCTTCCTGCACTGCCGACGCGGCTGAGCAACGTGCAACGCTGGACGGCGCGCACGGCGCGCAGCCCCGGACGGACGGATTCGAAACGCGTGACGGAGCACCTCACCCCCCACGAGGGTCGCAAGGCACCAGCTGCCCGGCCGACCGCCCCCGCGGATCCCCGCGGGGCGCTGCTGCGTTCCCCCGGGACCTCGGAGGAGGGCGGCACAGCCGTGCCGCCCTCCGGTGAACACACCCAGTCCCCGGCGCACTCGGCGTCCTCGGCCGCCGAGCCCGACCCGCACCGGCCGCGCCCCGTCCCGGAGAGCGGCGTGCCGTCGCAGTCAGGACCCGTGCCCGTGGGTCCGCCGGACGGCGAGGAGCGACGCTCCGGGCAGCCGCGGCCCCCGGGGACCGGCCCGGTGGCGATGCGGCGCGACGGCGACCGGCTGCGCTTCGTGGGCGCCGCGACCCGGCGCATCGCACGCGGCATAGACCTCGACGAGATCGTGATGGGTCTCTGCCGGGCGACCGTGCCGACATTCTCCGACGCGATCCTGGTCTATCTGCGCGACCCGCTGCCCGTCGGCGACGAACGGCCCACGGGCCCGCTGGTCCTGCGGCTGCGCCGCTCCGACCGGCTGCGCTCCATCGAGGAGGGCGGCGAGGACACCGACACCGACGGCGGCACGCCGCCCGCGCATCAGTCGGCGCCCGACATCACCGACGTGATGGGCAGCGCCGAGCTGTGCGAGGTGCGGCCCGGCGGCGCGCTCGCCGAGGTGCTGCGCGGTGTGCGCCCGGTCTTCGCGGACTCGGCGGCGGCGCGGGCCGCGCTGCCCGAACTGCTCGGCGAGGGCCGCACCCTGCCGGGCGGCCAGCGCGGCATCCTCGCGCCGCTGCGGGGCCGCCGCCGGGTGATCGGCGCGGCCGTGTTCCTGCGCCGCCCCGACCGGCCCGCGTTCGAGGCGGACGACCTGCTGGTCGCCGCCCAGCTGGCCACGCACAGCGCGCTCGGCATCGACAAGGCCGTCCTGTACGGCCGCGAGGCGTACATCGCCGACGAGCTGCAGCGCACCATGCTGCCCGAGACGCTGCCCCGCCCGACCGGTGTGCGGCTCGCCTCGCGCTATCTCCCGGCCGCCGAGACGGCCCGGGTCGGCGGCGACTGGTACGACGCGATCCCGCTGCCCGGCAGCCGCGTGGCGCTGGTCGTCGGCGACGTCATGGGGCACTCCATGACGTCGGCCGCGATCATGGGCCAGCTGCGGACGACGGCGCAGACCCTCGCCGGTCTCGACCTGCCGCCCCAGGAGGTCCTGCACCACCTGGACGAGCAGGCCCAGCGGCTCGGCTCCGACCGCATGGCGACCTGCCTGTACGCGGTCTACGACCCGGTCTCGCACCGCATCACCATCGCCAACGCCGGCCATCCGCCGCCCGTCCTGCTGCACCTGGGCGGCCGCGCGGAGGTCCTCCGGATGCCGCCGGGCGCCCCCATCGGCGTGGGCGGCGTCGACTTCGAGGCCGTGGAGCTGGACGCCCCCGCGGGCGCGACGCTGCTCCTGTACACGGACGGGCTCGTCGAGTCCCGCCTCCGCGACGTGTGGACCGGCATAGAGCAGCTGCGCGAGCGGCTCGCGGCCACCGCCCAGTTGACGGGCCCCGACCACCCGCCGCCGCTGGAGGCGCTCTGCGACGAGGTGCTCGACATGCTCGGCCCCGGCGACCGGGACGACGACATCGCGCTGCTCGCCGCCCGCTTCGACGGGATCGCGCCGAGCGACGTCGCGTACTGGTTCCTTGAGCCGGAGGACGCGACGCCGTCCCGCGCCCGCCGCCTGGCCCGCAGCGCGCTGGTGCGCTGGGGTCTCGAGGAGCTGACCGACTCGGTGGAGCTGCTCGTCAGCGAGGTCGTGACGAACGCCGTGCGGTACGCGTCGCGGCCGATCACGCTGCGGCTGCTCCGCACCGACGTGCTGCGCTGCGAGGTCGGCGACGACGTGCCGCAGCTGCCGCGGCTGCGCCAGGCGCGCGCCACGGACGAGGGCGGCCGCGGCCTGTACCTGGTCAACAAGATGGCGCGGCGCTGGGGTGCCACGCGGCTGAGCACGGGCAAGGTCGTCTGGTTCGAGCTGAACCGGAACTGACAGGACCCGGCGGCGTACGGGAAGGCGCCCCGGACCTGGATGGTCCGGGGCGCCTTTCTGCGCTGATGCGGCTGAACCCTGCGGTCAGTCCCTGCTGGGCCTGCCGTCCTCCGGGTCCGGGGGCCCTTCGGTGTCCGTCGGGTCCGGGTCGGCCGTCGGCGACGGGGTCGTCTTGGTCGGTGTCGGCGTCGGGGTCGGCGTCGCCGACGACTTCGTCGGGGTCGGCGTCTTCGACGGCTTCTTCGTCGGCTCGTCGTCCTCGGGCTCGCTCGGCGTGCTCGACGGCTCCTTCGGGGCCTTCGACGTCGGGTCAGGGACCGGTGCGATGGCGGCGCCCATGTTCGTGTCGAGGTCGAACGAGCTCGGCGAGCCCATCGCGTCGAACGTGTAGGCCGCCCAGATCTGGGCGGGGAAGCCCGAGCCGTTGATGCGCGGGAAGCCGCCCGCGCCCCTCATCGACACCTGCTTGTGCTCCTCGGCGGTGCCCTGGGCGCCCTCGCCGAACAGACCGACCGAGGTGACCATCTTCGGCGTGTAGCCGGTGAACCAGGCCGACTTGTTGTCGTCGGAGGTGCCGGTCTTGCCCGCCACGTCCTGCGCGGGGTTGCGCACCGCACTGCCGGTGCCGTCGTCGACCACGCCGGTCAGGACCGAGGTGATGGAGTCGGCGGTGCCGCGCTGGACGACCTGGTCGCCGATCGGGTCGGGCAGGTCGACCGTGCGGTCCTTGTGCTCGACCGAGCCGACGAGGGCCGGGGTGACCTTCTTGCCGTGGTTGTCGAGCGTGGCGTAGACACCGGCCATCTCCAGCGGGCTCGCGCCCATGGAGCCGAGGGTCTGGGCGGGCACGGCGGGCAGTCCCTTGACGTCCATGCCGAGCTTGCCCGCCGTCTCCATGACCTTGGGCATGCCCACGTCCACACCCATCTGCGCGAAGACGGAGTTGACGGACTTGTTCATCGCCTTCTGGACGGTGACGGGCCCGTAGCTGATGTCGTCCTCGTTGGGCGGCGAGAAGGCGACGTCGCCGCCCTTGACCGGCCGCTCGCTGGTGCCGTCGTAGACGGTGCTCGCGGTGATCGGCAGGCCCTCCTGCGTCTTGGAGCCGTTCTCCAGGGCCGCGGCGAGGATCAGGGGCTTGAAGGTGGAGGCCGACTGGTAGTCGCGGCGGGTGGCGTTGTTCGTGTAGTGCTTCACGTAGTCCTCGCCGCCGTACATGGCGAGGACCTTGCCCGTCTTGGGGTCGACGGACGCTGCGCCGGCCTGGACGCGGGCGTCCGCCTTGTTCTTCTTGCGGTCGAGCTTGTCGTTCAGCTTCGCGTCGACGGCCTTTTCGAGCTGCTTCTGCTTCTTGGGGTCGATGTTCAACGTGATCGTGTAACCGCCGGCCGCGAACTCGGCCTCGCTGAGGCCGCTGTTGCGCAGGACCTCCCGCTTGGCCTCCTCCACGAGGTAGCCGATCTGGCCCTCACGGCCGGGCGGCGCCTTGGGGTCGTCCGGCACGGGGAACTTCATCGCCTCGCGCTTGCCGGAGTCCAGCCAGCCCTCCTCGACCATGTTGTCGAGGACGTAGTTCCAGCGGGCCTTGACGAGCTTCCTGCCGGTCGGGGTCGCGGCCTGCCAGTCGTACTGGCTGGGGGCCTGGAGCAGGGCGGCGAGGTAGGCGCCCTGGTCGACCGTCAGCTTCTTGGCGTCGACGCCGTAGTAGGCCTGGGCGGCGGCCTGGATGCCGTAGGCGTCGCGGCCGTAGTAGCTGGTGTTGATGTAGCCCGCGAGGATGTCGTCCTTACTCTTCTCGCGGTCCACCTTCAGCGAGATGACCAGTTCCTTCAGCTTGCGGCTGACCGTCTGGTCCTGCGTGAGGTAGTAGTTCTTCACGTACTGCTGGGTGATCGTCGAGCCGCCCTGCTTGCCCTTGCCGGTCACCGTGTTGAGGACGCCGCGGGCCGTGCCCTTGAAGTCGATGCCCTCGTCCTTGTAGAAGGACTTGTTCTCGGCGGCGACGAAGGTCTTCTGAACGCCCTCGGGGACCTTGTCCAGGTCGACGATCTCGCGGTTCACGTCGCCGGTCCGCGCGATGACCTCGCCGTTGCTGTACTTGTAGATGTTGCTCTGCTTCTTCGCGGCGGCGTTGCCCTCGGGGATGTCCACCACGAGGTACAGCACCACGAAGCCGAGCATGCCGAGCAGGCAGAACCCGAAGAACGTCCCGAGGATCTTCTTCCAGGTGAAGAAGCGGCGTATGCCGGTGCGCTTGCCGCCGGACGGGCGCTTGCGCGCTGCCCTGCGGGCCCCGCGCTGCCGCGCTTGTCGTTCTTCGGCTCGGCCCATGACTGAGAGTGCTCCGCTTCCGTCTAGTCAACATGCGTACGTCGAGTCAGCTCATGAAGCTAACACCGCACCCTGGGACAAACTCCTGCCGATCCGGTCTTTTGCGGACGTGACAATGAGCACCTGCCCCTTAAGAACCGACGTTCGCAGGGCCTGGATGGTTGCCCAGCCGTCGCACATGTGAGCTGCCCGACGGACTCTGCACCGGGCGTATACACAGCGGGTATACACGGCGTGTAGAGTGCTCCGCATGTCCATTGGCCACACCCTTCTGGGACTTCTGGAATCCGGCCCCCGGCACGGCTACGACCTCAAGCGCGCCTTCGACGAGAAGTTCGGGCACGACAAGCCCCTGCACTACGGGCAGGTCTACTCGACCATGTCCCGGCTGCTGAAGAACGGCCTCGTCGAGGTCGACGGCATAGAGGCGGGCGGCGGCCCCGAGCGCAAGCGGTACGCGATCACCGAGGCCGGCATCACCGATGTCCAGCGGTGGCTCGCCACCCCGGAGAAGCCGGAGCCCTACCTCCAGTCGACCCTCTACACCAAGGTCGTCCTCGCGCTCCTCACCGAACGCGACGCCGCCGAACTCCTCGATGTACAGCGCGCCGAACACCTGCGCCTGATGCGCATCCTCACCGACCGCAAGCGCAAGGGCGACCTCGCCGACCAGCTCATCTGCGACCACGCGCTGTTCCACCTCGAAGCCGATCTGCGGTGGCTCGAACTGACCGCCGCACGTCTCGGCAAGCTCGCCCAGGAGGTTCGCTCCGCATGACCCCCGCAGGTTCCCTTCTCGTGGCCCACGGACTCCGCAAGGCGTACGGCCCGACCACCGCGCTCGACGGCGCGGGCTTCTCCATCCACCCCGGCGAGGTCGTCGCCGTCATGGGTCCGTCCGGCTCCGGCAAGTCGACCCTGCTGCACTGTCTCGCCGGGATCGTCCGTCCCGACGAGGGCTCCATCACGTACAACGGCCGTTCGCTGACCGGGCTCTCGGACGCGGAGCTGAGCGCCCTGCGCCGCAGCGAGTTCGGGTTCGTCTTCCAGTTCGGCCAGCTCGTGCCCGAGCTCACCTGTGTCGAGAACGTCGCGCTCCCGCTGCGTCTGAACGGCGCCAGGCGCAAGGAGGCCGAGGCGACCGCCCGCTCCTGGATGGAGCGCCTGGAGGTCGACGACGTCGCCGCCAAGCGGCCCGGCGAGGTCTCCGGCGGCCAGGGCCAGCGCGTCGCCGTGGCCCGCGCCCTCGCCACCAGCCCGCGCGTGATCTTCGCCGACGAGCCGACCGGCGCCCTCGACTCCCTCAACGGCGAACGCGTCATGGAGCTCCTGACCGACGCGGCCCGCTCCACCAACGCGGCCGTCGTCCTCGTCACCCACGAGACCCGCGTCGCCGCCTACTCCGACCGCGAGATCATCGTGCGCGACGGCCGCTCCCGCGACATGGAGCGGATCGTATGAGCGCCTGGACACGCGACCTCGGCATGGGCATACGGTTCGCGGCGGGCGGTGGCCGCGAGGGCTGGATCCGTACGATCCTGACCGCCGTCGGCGTCGGTCTCGGCGTCGCCCTGCTGCTCGGCGCCGCCTCGGTGCCGAACATGCTGGAGAACCGCGACGACCGGTCGGTCGCCCGCACGCCGTACGCCTCGATGGACGGCAAGCCGCCCAAGGCGGGCGACGCGACGATCATGGTGCGCGACACCGGCACCGAGTTCCACGGGCGCACCGCGACCGGCAGGTTCCTGAAGGCCGACGGCGACCACCCGGTGCTGCCGCCGGGGCTCGACAAGATCCCGGAGCCCGGCGAGATGGTCGTCTCGCCCGCGCTGCGCGACCTGCTCGACGACCCGGCGAACAAGCTGCTCAAGGAGCGTTTCAGCAAGTACCGCCAGGTCGGGACCGTCGGAGAGGCGGGGCTCGTGTCGCCGCTGGAGCTCTACTACTACGTGGGGGCCGACCCCCTCACCTCCGCGCACGGCGCCCATCGCGTCGAACGCTTCGGCCAGGACGACTCGCTGCCCCTCGACCCGTTCCTGATGGCGCTCGTCGTGCTGATCTGCGTCGTCCTGCTCACCCCCGTGGCGATCTTCATCGGCACCGCGGTCCGGTTCGGCGGGGACCGGCGCGACCGGCGTCTCGCCGCGCTGCGCCTGGTCGGCGCGAGCGCCCGCTCGGTGCGCAGGATCGCCGCGGGCGAGGCGCTGTTCGGGGCGCTGCTCGGCCTCGCGGCCGGCGCCGTCCTCTTCCTGCTCCTACGACAGCTCGTCGGCGTCGTCGACCTGACGAACGTCAGCGCGTTCCCGTCCGACATGGTGCCCGCGCCCGGCCTGGTGGTGCTGGTCGCGGTGGCCGTGCCGGTGTCGGCGGTCCTGGTGACGCTGATCTCGCTGCGGTCGGTCGCCATCGAGCCGCTCGGCGTGGTCAGGGGCGGCAAGCAGCGCAAGCGCCGCCTGTGGTGGCGGGTGGTCCTGCCGGCCGCCGGCATCGCCATCCTGCTTCTCTCCGGCCGCATCGACGCCGACATGGGCAACGACGCCGTCAACGTGACGGCGATCGCGGTGGGTTCGGCGCTCGCCCTGGTCGGGCTCAGCGCACTCCTCCCCTGGCTCGTCGAGGCGGTCGTGGGACGGCTGCGCGGCGGTCCCGTGCCCTGGCAGCTCGCCGTCCGCAGGCTGCAGATGACGTCGGGCACGGCGTCCCGCGCGGTCAGCGGGATCACCGTCGCGGTGGCCGGCGCGGTGGCGCTGCAGATGATGTTCGCGTCCATGCACGACGACTTCAACCAGGTCACCGGGCAGGACCCCACGCGTGCGCAGCTGACGGTCCACAGCATGACCGGCAACGGCCCGCTCGCCCAGCGGATGATCGACGACTTCACCCGGACCGAGGGCGTCACGAAGGTCATCGGGACCGTGCAGGCGTACGTCACCCGGCCCGGCGGCAAGAAGGAGGACGGCATAACGCCGACCACGGAACTGACCATCGGCACCTGCGCGACCCTGCGCGAGCTCGCCGGCATCGGCTCCTGCAAGGACGGCGACACCTTCGTCTCGCACACGGGCAGCCGGAAGCAGAACGAGTGGGTCGACACGACCGCACGCCCCGGTAAGCCGGTCAACGTCGGCCCCGACCCCGACTTCGACAAGAAGGCGAAGCCGGTCCTGTGGACGCTGCCGAAGGACTCACGCACCGTCAAGGCCCGGCCCAACCCGTCCGGCACGAGGTTCGACGGCATCTTCGCCACGCCCGGCGCGGTCGACATCAAGATGCTGGACGACGCGAGTACGACGTCCTGGGTCAAGCTCGACCCGAAGACGCCGGACGCCGAAGAGCACGTACGCAACGCGGCGACCCGCATCAGCCCCTTCCTCGGCGTGGACTCGATCAAGGCGGTCGACCGCGACAAGCAGTACGCGTCCATCGCGCGCGGCCTGCAGATCGGCGCGAGCGTCACGATGGCGCTGATCGCCGCGTCGATGCTGGTGTCGATGATCGAGCAACTCCGCGAGCGCAAGCGCCTGCTGGCCGCGCTGACCGCGTTCGGCACGCGCCGCTCGTCGATGGCGTGGTCGCTGCTGTGGCAGACCGCGATCCCGGTGGCCCTGGGCCTGGCCCTGGCGATCGCCGGCGGCCTCGGCCTCGGCGTGGTCATGACCCGCATGATCGGCAAGAGCGTCACCGACTGGTGGTCGTTCGTACCCCTGACGGGCGCGGGCGCGGCGATGGTCGCAGCAGTAACCCTCCTGAGCCTCCCACCCCTACGCCGAATGATGCGCCCGGACGGCTTGCGCACGGAGTAGCCCCCGTTCGGGGGGGGCGCCCCTCAGGAGCGCGGGGAGGCTCTAAGGGGCGCGGGGGCGCTTTTAGGGGAGCGGGGAACTGCGCGCCCAGCCCCCTCCGGGCCGCAGAAAACCCCGACCCGGAGGACCCACAGTCAGGGGCGCGGGGAACTGCGCGAACACCCCCACCGGGCCGCGGAAAAACCCGAGCCGGAGGCCCCCAGGGGCGCGGGGAACTGCGCGACCAACCCCCACCGGCCCGCGCAGAGAAGCGAACCGGCGCCGCGGCGGAGGAGCCGGTGCGGGTCACACCACCCGCACCGGCAACGGCCGCACCGCCTCCTTCAGGGCCAGGGCCAGCTCCTCGTACTCCGCGGCCCGCGCCGCCCCGGTCCGCATCGCGAGAGCGATCCTCCGCGTGGGCGCGGGATCGGCGAAGTACCCGGTAAGGAGCTGATTGCTGCGGGTCGTCTCGACCCGCACAGCCGTGCGCGGCAACAGCGTCACCCCGAGCCCGCCCGCGACCAGCTGCACCAGGGTCGAAAGCCCGGCGGCGGTCGTGGTGACGGGGGCGTCCGCGCGGCCCGCCTCCCGGCAGATGTCGAGAGCCTGGTCGCGCAGACAGTGGCCCTCGTCCAGGAGCAGCAGGTTGAGCTCCTTCAGCGCCTCGCGGGGAATGCCCTCGCGGCCGCCGAGCCAGTGGTCGAGCGGGGTGACGAGCACGAAGTCCTCGTCGAAGAGCGGCAGTTCCGTGACGCCGGGCATGCCGAGCGGCACGGCGAGCAGCAGCAGGTCGAGCCGTCCTGCCGTGAGCCCTTCGAGGAGCGAGGAGGTCTGCTCCTCGTGCACCTGGAGGTCCAGGTCCGGGTACTTCTCGTGGACGAGGGCGATCACGGTCGGCAGCAGGTAGGGCGCGACGGTCGGGATCACCCCGAGCCGCAGCGCCCCGGTGAACGGCGCCTTGACCGCGTCGGCCTCCTCCATGAGCGCCTCGACCTCGCCGAGGACGGCCTTGACCCGCAGGGAGAGCCGCTCGCCGGCGGGCGAGAGGAGCACCTTGCGTGTGGTCCGCTCCAGGAGCTGGACACCCAGTGCCTCCTCCAGCGCCGCGACGGCCCCGGAGAGCGCGGGCTGACTCATCCCGATCGCCGCGGCGGCATCCCGGAAGTGGAGATGCTCGGCCACGGCGGCGAAGGCGCGGAGCTGCGCCAGGCTGGGCTGTCTGCCACTGGGCTGCTTGCCCCTATTTATGGCTCGCACTGATAACCACCTCCGATCAACACGACCCACTCTAGCTATTTCCCTAATCAATGCACCCTGTGCCACCATCGACATCAGTCCAACCCCACAGGAAAGTCCCCAAAAGGGACTCTCTTCGCGCAAGGAGTACGTGTGCTCACTGTCGGTGACAAGTTCCCCGAGTTCGACCTGACCGCCTGCGTCTCGCTGGAGCAGGGTAAGGAGTTCGAGCAGATCAACCACAAGACCTACGAGGGCAAGTGGAAGATCGTCTTCGCGTGGCCCAAGGACTTCACCTTCGTGTGCCCGACCGAGATCGCCGCCTTCGGCAAGCTGAACGACGAGTTCGCCGACCGTGACGCCCAGATCCTCGGCTTCTCCGGCGACTCCGAGTTCGTGCACCACGCCTGGCGCAAGGACCACCCGGACCTGACGGACCTGCCCTTCCCGATGCTGGCCGACTCGAAGCACGAGCTCATGCGTGACCTCGGCATCGAGGGCGAGGACGGCTTCGCGCAGCGCGCCGTCTTCATCGTCGACCAGAACAACGAGATCCAGTTCACGATGGTGACCGCCGGTTCCGTGGGCCGTAACCCCAAGGAGGTCCTCCGGGTCCTCGACGCCCTGCAGACCGACGAGCTCTGCCCCTGCAACTGGAGCAAGGGCGACGAGACCCTCGACCCGGTCGCGCTGCTCTCCGGCGAGTGAACAGGAGCCTCTGACATGGCACTCGACGAACTGAAGTCCGCCGTACCGGACTACGCCAAGGACCTGAAGCTGAACCTCGGCTCGGTCATCGGCAACAGCGACCTGCCGCAGCAGCAGCTGTGGGGCACCGTGCTGGCCTGCGCCATCGCGTCCCGCTCCCCGAAGGTGCTGCGCGAGCTGGAGCCCGAGGCGAAGGCGAACCTCTCCCCCGAGGCGTACACGGCCGCCAAGTCGGCCGCCGCCGTCATGGCGATGAACAACGTCTTCTACCGCACGCGTCACCTGCTCTCCGACCCGGAGTACGGGACGATGCGCGCCGGTCTGCGGATGAACGTCATCGGCAACCCGGGTGTCGAGAAGGTCGACTTCGAGCTGTGGTCCCTCGCGGTCTCCGCGATCAACGGCTGCGGCCAGTGCCTGGACTCGCACGAGCAGGTCCTGCGCAAGGCCGGTGTCGACCGCGAGACGATCCAGGAGGCCTTCAAGGTCGCCGCGGTCATCCAGGCGGTCGGCGTCACGCTGGACTCCGAGGACGTCCTGGCGTAACGCCCAGAGACGCCCAGAGACACAGAGTGGGCCGGAACCTTCGGGTTCCGGCCCACTTCGCGTTTCCCGTACACCCGTACGGAGTGGAGCTACAGCGGGGGCTGCTTCGTCGGCTCCGCCGGTGACGCGCCCACCGCCGTGGCACCCCGCGGCTGCGGTGCCTGCTTGAGGGCCGCCTCGCGGGAGTACGCCCGCAGATAGCCGACGACCGTGTTCGTGACGGCCACCAGCGGCACCGCCACGACCGCCCCGCCGATCCCGGCGACCATGCCGCCCGCGGCGACCGAGAGGATCACCGCCAGCGGATGCACCCGCACCGCGCGGCCGAGGATGAACGGCTGCAGGATGTGCCCCTCGATCTGCTGCACGGCGAGGACCACGGCCAGCGCCATCACGGCCGTGAACACCCCCTGCGTGACCAGCGCGACGACCACCGCGAGGGCACCGGAGACCACGGCGCCGACCAGCGGCACGAACGAGGCCAGGAAGATGATGACGGCGAGCGGCACCGCCATCGGCACCCCGAGGAAGTAGATGCCGAGGCCGATGAAGATGGCGTCGATCATGGCCACTATCACCGTGCCGCGCACATACGCGGTGAGCGTGCGCCAGGCCCGCGGTCCCGCCCCCGCGATCCCGGGCCGCGCCTGGGCGGGCACCAGCTTCAGGAACCACTGCCAGATGCGCTTGCCGTCGTAGAGCAGGAAGAGCGTCGAGAACATCGCGAGCAGGATGCCGGTCAGCGTCTCGACGATGACCGTGACGCCTTCGAGGCCCGCGGAGGTGAGCTCCTCGGTGTTGGCGCCGACCGCGTCGCGCAGGCTCTTGGCGATGTCGTTGATCTGGTCCTCGGTCACGTGGAAGGGGCTGTTCAGCAGCCACTTGCGCAGGTCCTCGATGCCGTCCTGGACCTGCCGCGACAGTTCGTCGGCGTTCTCCATGACCTGCCACACCACGAACCAGCCGACCAGGCCCATGATGACGAAGCCGAGGATCGCGGTGACCGCGGTCGCGAGACCGCGCGGCAGACCGAGGTTCCTGAGCCGGGCCACCGTGGGCTGCAGCAGCGCGGTGATCAGCAGGGCCGCCACGAAGGCGAGCACCACCAGCTGCACCGCGCTGATGACCTTCATCAGGACCCAGAGCGTGCCCGCGAGGACGAGGAGGCGCCAGCCGGCCTCGGCCGCGACCCGCATCCCCCACGGCACGGCCGCCGCGGGATCGGGCCGGGGTGCCACCGCGGGCGCGTAATCGGGCGGCGGGGGCACGTACTCCTGCTCGTGCTCGCCGGTGATGACGTCACCCGGCTCGCCGGTCTCCGGGTCGGTGTCCCGGTCGGCGTTCTTCTCACGCCGCTCGTTCAACCGCTCGCTCACCCCGCTCAGTCCGGCACCGACCCGGCCGAACCACCCTGGCACTCGCGACATGTTCCGTCCTCTTCCCCCGTCTTTCCCCACCACTCCCCCCTGGAGCTGTCCGGACCGACCGTACACGGATGAGGCCCCTCACCGAAGGACGGTGAGGGGCCTCATCAGGTTGAGCACGGCACGGCCGGAAGGGGGCCTAGTACCAGTTGTTCGCCTGCCAGAAGCTCCAGGCGCCGCACGGGCTTCCGTAGCGGTCGTTCATGTAGTTCAGGCCCCACTTGATCTGCGTGGCCGGGTTGGTCTGCCAGTCGGCGCCCGCCGAGGCCATCTTGGAACCGGGCAGCGCCTGGACGAGGCCGTAGGCACCCGAAGAGGCGTTCTGTGCCTTGTAGTTCCACGTGGACTCGTGGTTGACGATGTTGCTGAAGCACTGGAACTGGTCGCCGGGGACCATCTGCCGTGCCATCGCCTGGACCTGAGCGACCGTGTAAGAGCCCTGGGGCTTGAAGCTGGAGGCGTCGCGGGCGGAGGAGCGGCTGGCCTTGGTCTCGGCCTTCTCCTCACGCTCCTTCTTCTCCGCGGCCTTCTGGGCGGCCTCTGCCTTCTCCGCGGCCTTCTGCTTCTCGATGGCCGAGGCGGCGGCCTGCTTGCGGGCCTCCTCCGCCGCGGTCTTCTTCGCCGCGGTGTCGGCGGCCATGGCCTGCGCGTCGGCCTGCTGCGTCAGGGACGCGGTCTGGACCTGGGCCTGCTGACCCGCGGGTATCTCTGCGAGGAGCGTCGCGTCGCTTGCCGCTGCCTCGAGGTCGTTCGTGTTCGAGGGCTGGGTGTCGCCCGAGGCGACACCCACGACAGCGCCGACGGTGGTGACCGCGGTGGCCGAAGCCACGGCGAATCCCCGGACCGAAATCCGGCTCACACGGTTTCCTTCCAGCATCGCCCGCATAGGTGACCTCGCGGACGCAATCGTGCCCCTGGCGCTGGCCTCCGCTTGTCGATCGGTCACGGGAGGCACGGGCCCGGTGGACAACTCCCGGTGCGGGAGCGTCGCGTGGTGCTTCGGGCGGCATGCGACGGTCACTATGAAGTTCTGTGGTGCTCGGGTTGCCGTACCTCTGGGGGTACAGGTGTGTCGCATGCGGGGCCTGACAGGACCCAGACTCTGCCCCAGCCGGACAGCGCAAGGCAATTCTCCGTTGCGTGGGAAAGCTCACACCCCGTTTGCCCCAGGAGTTTTACGGAAACAGGCACACGCGAAGACGCCGCCCGGCTAGGCTCACTCGCTTCGCCGGACGGCGCCAATCACCGTGCATACCGCGTCAGATGTGGCCGTCCTCCAGCATTTCGGTCACCAGTGCCGCGATCTGTGAACGCTCCGAGCGCGTGAGCGTGACGTGCGCGAAGAGCGGATGGCCCTTCAGTTTCTCGACGACGGCGACCACTCCGTCGTACCGCCCGACGCGGAGGTTGTCGCGCTGGGCCACGTCATGGGTCAGTACGACACGGGAGTTCGCCCCGATGCGGGACAGCACGGTCAACAGGACGTTCCGCTCCAGGGATTGCGCCTCGTCCACGATCACGAACGCGTCGTGCAGCGAGCGTCCGCGGATGTGGGTGAGCGGCAGCACCTCGAGCATCCCGCGCGCCGTGACCTCCTCGATGACCTCCTTGCCCGCGACCGAGCCGAGCGTGTCGAAGACCGCCTGCGCCCAGGGCCCCATCTTCTCGGCCTCGGTGCCGGGCAGGTAGCCGAGCTCCTGCCCGCCCACCGCGTACAACGGCCGGAAGACCATCACCTTCTGATGCTGCCTGCGCTCCAGGACGGCCTCCAGGCCCGCGCAGAGCGCGAGCGCCGATTTGCCGGTGCCGGCGCGGCCGCCCATCGAGATGATCCCGACGTCCGGGTCGAGGAGCAGGTCGAGCGCGACGCGCTGTTCGGCGCTCCTGCCCTTGAGGCCGAAGGCCTCGCGGTCGCCGCGGACGAGACGGACGTTGCCGTCGGCCGTGACGCGGCCCAGGGCCTTGCCCTTCTCGGACTGGATGGTGAGGCCCGTGTGCACGGGCATGTCGGCCGCCTCCGGGACGTAGAGATGGTCCTCCTCGAAGAGGAGGTCCACCTGCTCTCCGGAGAGCGTCAGTTCGGACATTCCGGTCCAGCCGGAGTCCGTGATGGCGAGCTCGGCCCGGTACTCCTCGGCGAGGAGCCCCACGGACGACGCCTTGATCCTGAGCGGCAGGTCCTTGGAGACGACGGTGACGTCGTACCCCTCGGCCTGGAGGTTGCGTGCTACGGCGAGAATCCGAGAGTCGTTGTCCCCCAACCGGTAGCCGGCCGGGAGCACGCCGGGATCGGAGTGGTTGAGCTCGACGCGCAGCGAGCCGCCCAGGTCCCCGATCGGGATCGGGGCGTCCAGGCGGCCGTGCCGGATACGGAAGTCGTCCAGCAGGCGCAGTGCCTGCCGGGCGAAGTAGCCGAGCTCCGGATGGTGCCGCTTGGCCTCCAGCTCCGTCACCACGACGACGGGCAGCACTACTTCGTGCTCGTCGAAGCGGGTCAGGGCGTTCGGGTCGGCCAGCAGGACGCTGGTGTCGAGAACATAGGTGCGCCTGTCGGGCATGCGGCGCTTTGTGCTGGTCACCACGGAAGGACGTACCCCCTCGGATGAGGTCGGGGAGCGACGGGAGGGTGCAGGACCGGTCTCGGGCCACGATGCGTGGGCCGAGCGCCGGCCCTCCACGTCGCCCGTGTTGCGCACACGGTCGTCCTGGTGCAAAGGGCCTCCCGGGCGGACGGCCCCATGCCGTCCGCTGAGATACGACGTCCCTTTTCGGATACTGCTGGGACGTCGACCTGGAAGGCTTATTCCCTCGAACAAGCGCAGCCATGCCAGGGCATATGACGACGCGTTGGTTAACTCCGGGTTACCCCGACCTCAGGGGCACGGGCGGGTCAGCCGCCGTAACGCCGGTGGCGCGCCGCGTAATCACGCAGGGCACGCAGGAAGTCGACCTTCCGGAAGGCCGGCCAGAAGACTTCGCAGAAGTAGTACTCGGAGTGAGCGGACTGCCAGAGCATGAATCCGGAGAGGCGCTGTTCACCACTCGTACGGATCACCAGGTCGGGGTCCGGCTGGCCGCTGGTGTAGAGGTGCTTGGAGATCTGGTCGATGTCGACGCTCTCCGCGACCTCCTCCAGGTCGGCGCCCTTCGCCGCGTGCTCCAGGAGCAGTGAGCGGACGGCGTCGGCGATCTCCTGGCGGCCTCCGTAGCCGACGGCGACGTTGACCAGTATTCCCTTGTTGTGGTGGGTCGCCTCTTCGGCTTCCTTCATGACCATCTGGGTGTGGGCAGGCAGCAGGTCGAGCGCGCCGACGTGGTGCACACGCCAGCGGCCGTCCGCGACGAGCGAGCGCACGGTGGCCTCGATGATCCCCAGGAGCGGCTTCAGCTCGTCCTCGGGCCGGTCGAAGTTGTCCGTCGAGAGCATCCACAGCGTGACGACCTCGACGTCCGTCTCCGCGCACCAGCCGAGGAACTCCTCGATCTTGTGTGCGCCCGCCTGGTGGCCCTGTGCGGTGGTCCCGCCCGCAGCCTTCGCCCAGCGACGGTTGCCGTCGAGGATGACCCCGATGTGCTTGGGCACCTGGTCGTGGTCGAGGCGGCCTTCCACCCGGCGTGCGTAAAGTCCGTACACCAGGTCGCGCAGGTTCACGTGTGTCAGCCTCCAGCAGATGGCGATCCTCCAGGGGCGCGCCCAGAGCAACCCCGAGGGCGACACCCTACCGTCGCTCTAGTGTCCCTCCACAGTCGGGGCGCAGGCTGCTGAAGTAGCTTCGTACCCATGAACGACACGTCTATGTATCGCGCGGCGCCGGACCGGTACGACTCGATGGAGTACCGGCGCACGGGTCGCAGCGGCCTGAAGCTGCCCGCCGTCTCGCTCGGCCTCTGGCACAACTTCGGCGACGACAAGGCCCTCGACACGCAGCGCGGGATTCTGCGGCGCGCCTTCGACCTGGGCGTCACCCACTTCGACCTGGCGAACAACTACGGTCCGCCGCCCGGCTCCGCCGAGCTCAACTTCGGCAAGGTCTTCGCGCAGGACTTCGCCCCGTACCGCGACGAGCTGGTCATCTCGACCAAGGCCGGCTATCTCATGCACCCCGGCCCGTACGGCGAGTGGGGCAGCCGCAAGTACCTGCTGTCGTCGCTGGACGCGTCGCTCGCGCGCATGGGCCTCGACTACGTGGACATCTTCTACTCGCACCGCTTCGACCCGGAGACTCCGCTCGAGGAGACGATGGGCGCCCTGGCCTCGGCCGTGCGGCAGGGCAAGGCGCTCTACGTGGGCGTGTCGTCGTACAACAGCGAGCAGACCGCGGAAGCGGCGCGCCTCCTCAAGGAGATGGGCGTTCCGGCGCTCATCCACCAGCCGTCGTACTCGATGATCAACCGATGGACCGAGGAGGACGGTCTCCTCGACACGCTGGAGGCGACCGGCATGGGCTGCATCTCCTTCGTGCCGCTCGCCCAGGGCCTGCTCACCGGCAAGTACCTGAAGGGCATCCCGGAGGGTTCGCGCGCGACGCAGGGCAAGTCCCTGGACCCGGGGCTCCTGAGCGACGAGGTCGTACGCCGCCTCAACGGCCTGAACGACATCGCGGCGGGCCGCGGCCAGTCCCTCGCCCAGCTCGCCCTCAACTGGGTGCTGCGTGACGAGCGGATGACGTCCGCGCTGATCGGCGCCTCCAGCGTCAAGCAGCTGGAGGAGAACGTGGCGGCGCTCGCGGGTCCGAAGCTGACGGACGCCGAGCTGTCCGCGATCGACACGTTCGCCGTGTCGACGCCCGGCACCAACATCTGGGCCGGGCGGGGCTGACCCGGCGGGTCGATACGAGGGAGCCCCGGGCCGGAGTCGTTCCGGCCCGGGGCTCCTTTCGCCCACGGCGTGCGCCGGAGCGTTTGCTGTTCGGCGCGTAGCGTGTTTGCTCCGTGCTCCGTCAGGCGCGCGGGCGGTTGAACCACGCGCCTGCCGCGCCCTGCGAGAGCAGGATGACCGTGGCGATCGAGCCGAGCAGCGGCAGCAGGCCGCCCGGGTTGCCGGAGGCCGCGCCGCCGAGGCCGAAGAGGATCTGCACGCTCATCAGGACGATGCACGTGATGCGGACACCGTTGCCGCCGGCGTCGAAGCGAAAGGCCATGCCGGCCGCGACCAGGAGGCAGATGTTCACGCCGAGGGCGGCGCCGCCCGTCTCCGGGTTGGCCATGGCTATCAGGATGATGCTGCCGAGGACGGTGAGTCCGCCGAGCACCCAGATGACGATCTGCGCGGCGCGCACGACGCCCGGCATCTGCTGCGGGGGCATCGGACCGGGTCCGTAGCCGTAGCCGGGTCCGTAGCCGGGTCCATACCCAGGGCCGTATCCGGGGCCGTATGCGTGTCCGGGGTCCTGGGCGGGGCCGGTGTACCTGGGGAGGCCGGACTGCGGGTCGGGCTGGGAAGCGGGCGGCGGCGGGAACTCGTTCGACATGTCCCTGACGATAACGGGGTGTCGATCTTCACCGGCGGTCGGTCCGGGGCGATCGGACCCGGCCTGTGGGCGCCCACGCCGTGGCACAAAAAAACGGGCCGGTCCGTGGGGGGGAGACGGACCGGCCCGAGGGGGGGTTTCCACCATAACCCTTCGTAAGTGCTGCTGGGTGCATCCGCGCCACACAACTACTCTCCGAGAGCGGCCGACGACTGCGCGGTCCCGTTCTACCGGCGGAATCGCGGGTTCGAGGGCGATTTCCGGCCGGGCGCGGCCGTACCTCCCAAGAGGGACCCCTGAAGGGGCGCGCGCTTGACGCCCCGGGCTGCCGGGCCGCTAACTTCGCGGACATGGCGACGATGACGGTCTCCGCTCCCCCGCCCGAAGCCGCCCCGGGGACTTCCCCGGAGGCCCGATCGCAGACTCCGGAGATCCCGCTGGAGATCGCGGGCTCGGCGCGGGCGCGGCGGCAGGGTCTGCTCGGGCGCGCGGGCGTGGCGGGGGCGATCTTGCTGACGCCGGCGAGCAGTGTGCACACCGTGCGGATGCGCTTCGCCATTGATGTGGCGTATCTCGACCAGGAGTGGCGCGTGTTGTCCGTCCGGACGATGCGGCCCGGGCGGATCGGGCTGCCGCGCCCGCGGGCCCGGCATGTGATCGAGGCGGAGGCCGGGGCGATGGCCCGGTGGGGCGTACGCCGGGGTGCGCGGATCGTCGTGCGCGACGGTTGATGCGGCGGGAGGTGCAGGCTCGCGGTGCCGCGCGGCCCCCTCCACCGCGCGGCACCGCCCGCGCGGTTTGCTCGCGCGAATTAGCCTTGGTCTGAACTTACGTGACGCCGACGGGCGGATCGAGCCAGTATTGATAACGATGCGGAATCTCGGCTTCGATTACGGGACATACGTCACGAGGTGCGACACAAGGCGCGTCATGCCCGAATTCCCCACTTACGCGGCACTATTCGCGCCTTCGCCCGCTCCGGCGCCCACCGCGCCCTTGTTCGCGATCACCTGCTGCATGTGCTCGTCCCCCCACAACCCCAGAGGCAACAGGGCCGCGTTGAGCGACTGGCCGAGGTCGGTCAACGAGTACTCGACCTTCGGCGGCACCTCTCGGTACACCTCGCGGTGCACGATGCCGTCGGACTCCAGCTCCCGGAGCTGCTGGATCAGCACCTTCTCGCTGACGCCGGCGATGTGCCGCCGCAGCTCACCGAAGCGCAGCGTCACGCCCGAGTGCAGCGCCCAGAGAATCATGGGCTTCCACTTGCCGCCGACGACGTCCACCGCGGCGTCCAGTCCGCAGGCGTACGGCTTGCTGTCCTTCGGCACGGCCAACTCCTCTGCTCCGTCCGCACACTTACCGATCGACAGCCGACAGTACCGGCTTGCGGAGGTCGAAGAGGTGCCGCGTGCTGTGGGCCACGAAGGGGCCTTCCGCCTGGATGCGGTCGTGCAGCTCGCGCAGCCGCGGACGGTACGCCGCCACGGTGAAGCCGGGGACCATCCACACCACCTTCCGCAGGAAGTGGACGACCGCGCCGATGTCGTGGAACTCCATCCGCAGCCGTTCCGCGCGCAGCTCGACGACCTCGAGCCCCGCCGCCTCGGCCTCGGCGCGCTCCGCGTCGGGATGGCGGGCGTTCCTGACCTCCTCCGGCTGCGCCCCGAGGAAGTACTCGACGACCTCGAAGACGCTGGCGGGCCCCACATGCTGGGCGAAGTACGAGCCGCCGGGGCGCAGCACGCGGGCGATCTCGTCGAAGTGCGCCTTGACCGGGTGACGGCTGGTGACCAGGTCGAACGCGGCGTCCGCGAAGGGCAGCGGGGCGTCCTCCGCCGACGCGACGACCGCGACGCCCCGCGGGTGCAGCAGGGCGGTCGCCTTGGCGACGTTCGCGGGCCAGCCCTCCGTGGCGACGGCGAGCGGGGGCAGGGTGGCGGCGGAGGCGAGCACCTCACCGCCGCCGGTCTGGATGTCGAGGCTCGCCGTGGCGTCCGCGAGCCGCCGCGCCATCGCCTCCGCGTACCGCCACGAGGGCCGCGCCTCGGTGGCCCGCCCCTCGAACCAGGAGAAGTCCCACCCTTCGGTGGGCGCGGCCTCTGCTTCGGCCACGAGGTCGTCGAAGGGGTCGGGGGCTGTGGGGCGGGGATTCGTGGCGCGGGGGTTTTGGCTGTTCCTGTTGGTGTTGGTGTTGATGTTGGTGTTGGTGTCGTTGTTGCTGCTGCCGCCGCTCATGGGGCCATCCTGACATTTACAGGTCCGGCCAGACGTACCCCTCGACGTAGGCGGGCTCGCCCCGGAAGAACCAGTCGGCGAGGTCTCCGATGCGTTCGAGGCAGTCCTCGTAATAGGACTGGGGCGCCGGACGTGGGAAGTCGGGATGCGCGGTCCAGGCCGGGACGGCCGTCGCGACCTCGTAGAAGCCGTCGGCCATCCAGCGGTGGAGCTGCTCGCTCGCCTGGTGGTGCGCGCACGCGATGCGCATAGCCCGCTCCAGACGGGTGAAGGCCTCCCGGTCCCACGTCAGGTCGCACCTCAGCCGCAGCAGAAAACTCCCCTCCTCGGCGGCGAACTCGCGCCGCAGGACGTCCATGGACTTCTCCACGCGGTCGATGGGGTGCCCGATCAACATGGGCCAGTCGGGCCGCCAGCGGGCCAGATACTCGGCGAAGTCGTCCCGCAGGAGCGCGGGATCGGCCGGCTTCAGTCGCAACTGCTGCCGGTGCTCGTCCGCCCACCACACCTCGAAGTCGGCGACCGTGCCTTCCGCCGGCCAGTGCGCCACGTCCCGAGGCATGAGCACGACATCGACGAACCCCTGCACAGGCAGCCCCACGTCCACGAAGATGCCGATCGCTCCGGGGTTCGGCACGTGGGCGACGGTGCCGGTGAGGATCTGCCCGAGGCGCAGGTCGCTTCGGAGCCGGGTCCACTCGGCGTCGGTGATCATCCGCGCATTCTGACATCGGGGGTGGGTCGCGCGTAAGGATCTGTCGCGGTGGCGGGGCGGTCGCGGTCGCCGGCGCGGTGGTGGGGCGGTCGCGGGCAAGCTCAGCCGGTGCTCTCGGTGCTTTCGGTGCTCCCGCTGTCCGTTCCTGTCGCGCCGCGCGGGAAGGAGACCTCGACGCGGCGGTTCTTCTTGCGGCCCTCCTCGGAGCCGTTGTCGGCGATCGGGTAGTCCTCGCTGTAGCCGCGTACCGCGTACGTGACCTCGGGGCCGAGGTAGCTCGCGAGCCTGTCGTGGACGGCTTCCGCGCGCTCCCGGGAGAGCTTCTTGCCGTGGCCGTAGGACCCGAGGTTGTCCGTGAAGCCGAACACCCTTACGTCCGTGGCCTTCTGGGCCTCCGCCTCCTCCGCGATCGCCTTGATGCGGGCGTTCGCGTCCGGGTTCAGCTTCGCGCTGTCCTTGGGGAACAGAACCTCCGCCTGCAACGCGAACTTCACATCGGTGTTGGTGTCCTCACGCCGCTCCTCGCCGCCGAGATCCTCGACGACGGACTTGATGTCCAGCACCTTGGCAGGCGCGAGCGTGGCCCCGTCGGCGAGCTTCAGCCCCGGGCTGTTGGAGTCGACTTCGGGGGGTGGGGAGGTGGTGGTGCTGCCTGGGGGGGCGGAGGGGTCGTCGTCGGCCAGGGCGGCGCCTGACCCGACGAGGAGGATCAGGGCGGTGAGTGTGGCGGTGGCTGTGGTGGTGCGGGGGTGGTGGGGGCGGTGACGGTTGCGGTGGCCTTGGCGAGTCATGGGGTTACTCGCCCTCGGAGATCTCGATGGGGGCGGGGGGCATGGCGCCTACCTGGAAGGTGACCTTCTCGGTGCCTTCCGGTGGGGCGGGGAACTGGGCGAACCAGTTCGTCGTCTGCCCCGAGAGGACACCTCCCGTGAAACGCGTGCACAGGCAACGGCCCTGGGTGTCCCGCAGGATGAGGTACTTCTTCTTACCTTGGGGGTCCACCACGCTGGCTCCTGCCATGGAACCGCCGTTCTTGGTCAGTTCCTTTTCATCACCACGCCAACTGGCCGCCACCCAGGCTTTGCCGCTGCCATTCGTGACGGTCCCCTCAACAGTCAGGAAGCCGCCTTGGTCCCGCCTGGCGGAAGTCACTTTGAGGGTCAGCCCGGCCTCACCCTTGACCTCGGCCAGAACACTCTCGTCCGCCGCTGGTTGGGACTGCTTGTCTTCCTTGGCGTCACCATCGCTCTTTCCGTCGGGTGACGAAGAGCTCTTCTCCGACTCGGGCTCCTCTTCGCCCCCACCACCGCAACCGGCGACCGTGAGGACCAGCCCAGTCGTGATCGCCACAGCGGTCATAGCCCTGCGAGTCTTCATGGTGCGCCGAATGTTCATCGCTACTGCTTCCTTCTTTCGTAGCCGGTCACTCAGCCAGGTGGACAGAGAAGAGAACGGATGCCTCCGGAAGATCGTCCGGTTCGAAGTCGTCTGGATCGAACTCGAAGAGTTCGCCGCCGTCGCAGTCGAACTCCACAGCCTTCTCCGGGTCCACCGACGGGTCCATGTCGCAGCGCGGTTTTATGATGGCAGTGGCATCAGCTGTGGCGTGCTTGTTCTCCGTGCCCGGGATGATCGAGTCACCGACCGTGTAATTGGTCTTGACCGATACCCGGTAACCGGGGAACCCGTTTACTTCCGTCACATCGAAGCCGTTGACCGACGAGTCGTTGTCCGCAGCGAGGGCTGATGCTGCAGCTCCCGCATCGGCGTCGGTGAGCTGGTCACCGGCCAGCCAGCCCAGCCAGTCACCACCCTCCCCGATGGCCAGACCGAGCCCCTCGACCAGTTGGTCCCTGGACTCCTGCGCGGCTGCCAGCGCTGCCGCATCCGCGGCTGACTGAGCACCATTGCGCGCCGAGGCCGCTTGGGCGAAAGCGAAGAACGCGAACGCAACAAAGAGCAGAATCCCCGTCATCCAGATGTAAATGGGGAGAGTCTGCCCTCGGTCGCTCTTGAACTGCGCTCGGCTCACCCGCCGATGACGTTGTTCACCGCGTCGAGGATCGCCCCGGAGATCAGGCCATCGAGGCCCAGCCCGTCGATCAACGTGAAGATCCCCGCAATAAGAATCATCAGCCCCGCATACTCCACAAACCCCGCCCCCGCATCCCGCCCCCTCCCCCGAACCCGGGACGTCACGGAAATCGTCCAGTCGACCCAGACCCTGAGCACGCGTTCCTTCAGCACGACGGCCCCTTCTCTCCCACCCGATACCGCGCCCGATACCGCATCCGATACCGCGCCCTTTGTGGTCAGAGGCAACGTACGCCACACGGCGTGCATCGGCAGCAACTCTGCGCAACGCAAGCGGTATCCGGGGTGCCCGGCCCGCAAGTTGGCGGGTTCTCTTCCCCCTCGGTGAGATCACCATGCACGAAGTCCCCTCCCGCGAACCGTGAACTCGGGTTTGACTGTCCCACATCGAGTTGCATCCGCGAAGAGCTTTCGCGAAGTCGGTGCGACCGAGGCCGTCATCGTTCTCAACGCCCCAGGATGGAGCCGAAGTCGGAGCCCGAGCCGAGGAACATTCCCGCCGCGATCAGGATCATCGTGGCCGGGAGCATGAAGACCAGGGTCACCATCGTCGCCTTGGGGATCGTCTTCGCCGCCCGGCGGCGGGAGTTCTGCGCGTCCGTGCGGCGCATGTCCGTGGCCAGTTGGATCAGCGTGTCCGCGATCGGGGAGCCCAGCTCCTCGCCCTGCTGGAGGGCTGAGACGAACTGGGCCACCTGTTCGGACGCGTTGCGGCGGCGCAGCTCGTCGAAGGCCTGGCGGCGGCTGACGCCCATGTCCATCTGGCGGAGCGTGATGCGTAGTTCGTCCGCCCACGGACCCTCGTACCGTTCCGCCACGCGGTCCAGTGCCTGGCGGAAGCCGAGGCCCGCCGAGACGACGACCGCGAGGACGTCCAGGAAGTCGGGCAGCGTACGGTCGATGACCTCGCGGCGTTCGCGGATCGCCTGCCAGATCAGCGCGTCCGCCGCGACCGCCCCGAAGGCCAGGGTGAGCAGGCCGAAGAGCGGGGAGCCGTTCACGAAGAACACCAGGCCGAGGACGAGGCCGAAGACACCGTAGACCGCGCGGCGCGCCGCGTAGCGGTCTATCGTCAGGCCGCCCGGGTTGCCCGCCATGTCGATCCTGCGGCGCTTGGCGTCGACCCGTTTCCGGCCCATCAGACGCAGGACCAGGGGCGCGAACCGCATGCCGAGGCGGTCCACCGCCGAGCCCGCCACCGAGACGCGTGTCGCGCCGACCTCCAGGGCGACGGCCAGGTCGGAGGGCAGCTTCGCGTCCGCACGGTACATGCGGACGCCCTGGCAGGCGCCGGCCACGGCGAGGCCCATCGCGGCCGCTAGCAGCAAGCCCAGCAACGTAACTCCCTCCCGGGTTCCGGTTTCTAGACTTCGATCTTGCCCAGGCGTCTGATCACGAAGAATCCGACGCCGTACAGGCCCAGCGAGATCAGGATCAGGGTCTGGCCCAGTGGTGAACCGGTCACGCGCTCCAGCGCGCCCTCGTTCGACGAGTTGATCAGCAGCAGAGAACCCAGACCCAGCAGCGGGACCGTGAACGCCGTCGCGTTGACCTCCGAAAGCATCGTGCGGACCTCGCGTCGCGTCTCTTTCCTGTCCTCCAGGGTCTGCGTGAGGTTGCGCAGGGAGTTGACCACCGTGCCGCCCGCCTTGTTGGAGAGGACGAGGGTGGTGACCAGGACGATGAGCTCGCGGGACGGGAGACGTTCCGCCAGTTCGCCCAGCGTGTCGTCGATGGAGCGGCCGAGCGTCAACTGGTCCGCGACATGGGAGAGTTCCTCGCCCGCCGGTGCCTCCAGCTCCTCCGCCGCCATCGCCAGCGACGTGCGCAGCGCCAGACCCGCCGCCGTCGCGTTGGCCAGGATGCGGGCGACATCGGGGAGCTGGTTGATGAAGGCCTCGATGCGTTTCTGGCGCTGCCAGTTGAGGAAGGCGGCCGCTCCCCACACCGCCACGATGCCGGCGATCGGGCCGAAGAACGGGGCCAGCGTCGCCGCCGCGATCAGCCAGAGCGCGGCGACGACGGCGACGACGTAGGTGAAGAACTCGCCCGCCGTGAGGTCCAGTCCCGTCGAGGACAGGCGCAGGTGGATCGCCCGGCCGAGGCGGGTGCGGCGCAGGCGGCGGTCGACGGCGGCGAAGCGGCGGGAGCGGCCGTGCGGGCCGCCGTCCCCCGTGCCGGGGCCGAGCGCGAGCCGGTCGACCAGGGCCTGGCGCTGGGCCCGGCCCGACGCGTACGCGTGGACACCCGCGACGGCCAGCGTGCCGGTCAGGATCGTGGCGCCCAACGCCAGCAGGGCGAGGTCGGTCATCCGATGGCATCCCTTGCGTCCAGTACGTCGATGGCCTCCGCCACCCCGAACGCCGGCGGCACCGGCTCGTTCGCGACGTACAGCTTGTCGGCGATCTCGCGCGGCAGCGGGAGGTGCTCGAACCGGCCGCGCACCACGCGGTCGGCACCCAGCGGGTACGCGACGAAGCGGGTGACCGGCACGATGCGGAACTGCTGGCGGCCGTGCGAGACGAGCAGCACGATCTCGGCGACCTTGCGGGAGCCGTCGCCGTGCCGGGCGAGCTGGATGACGACGTCGACGGCCGAGTTGATCTGGTCCTTCAGGGCCTCGAAGGGGATCTGGACCTCCGACATGGAGCCGAGGGTCTGGAGGCGCATCAGGGCGTCCTCGGCCGTGTTGGCGTGGACGGTGGCGAGCGAGCCGTCGTGGCCCGTGGACATCGCCTGGAGCATGTCGAGGGTCTCGCCGCCGCGGACCTCGCCGACGATGATGCGGTCGGGGCGCATGCGGAGGCTGTTGCGGACGAGGTCGCGGATGGTGATCTGGCCCTTGCCCTCGACGTTCGGAGGGCGCGATTCGAGGCGGATCACGTGCTCCTGCTGGAGTTGGAGTTCCGCTGAGTCCTCGATGGTGATGATGCGCTCGTGGGCGGGGATCAGGCCGGACAGGGCGTTGAGGAGCGTCGTCTTCCCTGTGCCGGTGCCGCCGCTGACGATGAGGTTGAAGCGGGCGCGCACGAACGCGGCGAGCAGCATCAGCATGTGCTCGTCGAGTGATCCGAGGCCGATGAGTTCGGGGAGCGTGTACGCGCGCGGGAAGCGGCGGATCGTGAGCGTGGCGCCGGTCAGGGCGAGCGGCGGGATGATCACGTTGACGCGCTCGCCGGTGGGCAGGCGGGCGTCGACCATGGGATTCGACTCGTCGACGCGGCGGTTGACCGTCGAGACGATGCGTTCGATGGTCTGCATCAGCTGTTCGGCGGAGGCGAAGCGGAGGGGGAGCTGTTCGACCCGGCCCGCGCGCTCCACGAAGATCGAGTCGGGGCCGTTCACCATGATCTCCGTGATGGAGGTGTCGGCGAGGAGCGGTTCCAGTACGCCGAGCCCGAGGGCCTCGTCGACGACGCGGCGGATCAGCTGGGCGCGCTCGGAGGTGGAGAGGACGGGGCCCTCGCGGCTGATGATGTGGCCGAGGACGCGCTCCAGGCGGACGCGGCGGTCCGCCGCCGCGAGCGAGGACATCTCGGCGAGGTCGATCTCCTCCAGGAGCTTGGAGCGGTAGACGGCGACGAGGCCGTCGTCGCGGCTCGGCTCGGTCTGGCGGGTGGGGGCCACGCGGTCGCGCAGGCTCATGTCGTCCTCCAACCTCCTTCTGCCGTACGTGGGTTGTGCGGGTGAGCGGTGTCGGTTCAGTCGGCGTCAGCGGCGTCGGCGGCGTCGTCATCGTTCGGCATCGTGGCCTCCTTGGTCACGCTCCAGTCCGTGTCCACGAAGGGGAGCAGCGTCGGGACCTGGACCTCGACGGTGGCTGTCGTGGTCGCGCCGCCCTGGCTGACGCCGATGGAGGAGGTCAGGCCCCCGTCCATGGCCGCCGCCCCCGCCGCCTCTCCCGAGTCCCCCTGCGAGGCCGCTCGGGCCGCCGCGCGGGCGCCGGAGCCGGCCTGGTTGGCGGCGTAGCCGACGAGGCCGAGCTGGATCGCGGCGAGGCCCACGAGCAGGAGGATCGGCAGGAACCCGGCGAACTCCAGCATGGACACGCCCCGGTCGTCCCACCTCCGTGGCCGTTTCACCCGTCCTCCCCCTCCTTCGCCGCACCCGCCTTCCCGTGGACCTCCCACCCCGCGTCGAAGCCCGGGAAGAACACAGGGACGTCCACCGAGACGCTCGCCTTCCACACCGTGCCCTCGTCCGTGCAGGACACCGCCGCGCCCTGCCAGGCGTCGGGCAGGTGTTCCCGGGCCGCCGCGGAACAGGCGCCCGCCGTGCCCTCCCCCGCCGCGTACGCCGCCGTGGCCGCCCGCGCCGCCTCATCCGCCGCGTTCCCCGCCAGGGAGTACGAGTACCCGTACAGGGCGCACTGCCAGAGGATCGCCATGACCGCCAGCAGCAGGGGGAACATGCCGGCGAATTCGAGGGTGACCGCGCCCCGGTCGCCGCCCGCCGCCTTCCTCCGGAGGGACAGCGCGCCCCGCTTGCCGCCCGTGGCCGACGGGTCCGGTTCGACCAGGCCGAGTTCGCCCGCGAGGCCCCACAGTGCCTGTTTCACCGAGGAACGGCTGTCGAGGTCCTGCATGCGGCCCGCGTCGACGGCGGCCTGCAGTTCCTTGAAGCCGGCGGGCACGGTGGAGCGTGCCGTCCGGGTGCCGGTGACGCGTTCGACGAGGGAGGGCTGGATCTCGGCGGCCTTGCCGTGCCGGTTGACGACGGTGACGGTCTCCTCGGCCTTGCGGATCTGCAGGCGGTCCCAGAGCCGCACCATGCGCTTGGCGGCGCGGACGGCGACCACGTCGGGGGTGACGAGGAGCAGTGCCTGGTCGGCGAGTTCGACGGCGGTGGCGCTCGCCCCGGTGACGTAGGCGCCGCAGTCGACGACCACGACGTCGTAGCGGGCGCGGAGGGCGCCGATGGTCTGGCGGGCGACGCGGTCGGTGACCTCCTCGCCGCGCTCGCCCTCGGCGGGGGCGAGGAGCAGGCCGATGCCGCTCTCATGGGTGTAGACGGCGTCCTGGAGGACGCGGGGCGTGATGTCGGTGATGGCGGCGAGGTCGGCGACGGAGCGCCGGAACTGCACGTCGAGGTAGGAGGCGACGTCGCCGGACTGCAGGTCGAGGTCGAGGAGGGCGACGGAGCGGCCCGATGCGGCGGTGGCCAGGGCGAGCTGGACGGCCGTGACGGTGGTTCCGACGCCTCCCTTGGCTCCGCTGACCGCGACGACGGTTCCCGTCCCGGGGCCGGTGCCCGCGTACACCTCCAGGCTGCCGCTGCCGCTGCCGAGGTGGCGCCGCATGCCCGTGGACCAGGAGGCGGCGGCCTGGACGCGTTCGGCGAGGGCGTCGTAGGCGAGGGGGAGGCCGACGATGCCGCGTGCGCCGGAGTCCATGGCGGCGGTGAGGAGTCCGGGGCCGGTGTCGGCGGTGATCAGGACGACGCCGACCGCGGGGAAGCGCAGGACGAGGTCGCGGATCAGGTCGAGGGCCGGGACGGGGCCGATCCGCTCGTGGACGAGGACGACCTCGGGCAGCTCGTCGACGGACTCGGCGGCGAGCCGCGCGAGGGTGTCGAGCAGGGCCGTGGAGTCGGCGACGGGCAGCGCGGGTTCGGTGTCGGGCAGCTGGCCGGTCAGCGTGGACAGGGCGCGGGCCGCGTCGATGTCGCCGACGGCGGGGAGGATCCGAGTGGTCATACGTGACCTCCTACTTGTCCTCGTCGAGGGTGTACGTCCGGTCGCGGGGCGGCACGGTCGCCTCGCCGCCCGCGCCGACGAGGGCGAGCCTGACGTGTGTGGCGAACGACTCGGCGTACGCGACGCGCTGCGCGTCCGCCGTGCCGAGGGCGAAGGTGATCGGCACGGCTTCCGTGGCCCTGCGGCGCGTACGGTCGTCCTGGTCGGGTTCGAGCGGGGTGAGCTTGCCGACGTCGAGCACCTTGGCGCCCTCCACGATGACTTTGGACTGGTCCTTCGCCTTGTCGGTCTCGCCCTTGAAGGTGGCGTAGATGTTGACCTTCGAGCCCGGTGTGATCTTGCCGGCGACGCCGGTCGCCGCGTCGATCAGGATGGCGATCTCCTGCTGGCCAGGACCGAGTTCGGGGCGTCCGACGATCATGTCGGACTGGAGCAGGGAGCCCTTGCGCAGCTGGGTGACGGCGATCTTGCCGCGGATCTCGCGGAGGTCGGTGACGGCGTTGTCCGACAGCCACCGCTCGGGCATCTCGACCTTCTCGAACTGTCCGGCCGTCAGCTCCTTGTAGGGCGCGATGTCCCCTTTGAGCTTGTACGCGGGGACCTCGGGGCCCACCTTCGAGTTCGCGTCGCGGATCACCGAGAGGACGCCCGCGAAGGCGCCGACCGCGCACAGGACCGACAGGACCAGCAGGATGACGCCGCGGCGCTGGCGTGAGTTCATGGGCCGGACTACCTCGATCGAGTGCGGTTGGCTACGGACAGTGAGCGGGGTGGCGCACGTGCGGTCGTCGGTCGCGTTCGAAGTGCGGGGTCGGGCGGTCGGTCGGTCTCGGCCTAGGTCGCGCCGTGGGGCAGGGCGGTCACGCCTCGTGCGGGGGCGCGCTGCGAGGGGCGTTCGGCGGGCGGCGGCAGCGGGGCGGCGCAGAACGCGCAGCGGTCGCCGATCAGTTCGAGGCCGCACCAGTGGCAGTCGTCGCGGCGGACGGACGACACCAGTTGGTAGAGGACGGAGATGTCCGGGATGGCGGCGGCGAACTCGACGAGTCTGCCGGTGGCCCACCAGCGTTCGGACTCGCCGGGCAGCCGGGCCTCCGTGACCTCCTGGGAGCGCCACGCGGGGGCGAGGGTGTCGGTCACCCAGCCGGGCGCCAGCTTGCCGGTGGCGTAGAGCATCCGCGTGGCGAATCCGGGTCCCGGCAGGTGTGCCTCGTCGCCGCCCGACACCTTCACGAGCTGCGGCCGGGGCGTGGCGAGGACCGCGAACTGGGAGCCGGGCACCCAGGACTTGGCGTGCGACTGGAGGGTCACGTCGATCCTGCCGCGGTCGAGCCTGGCGACGGAGCCGAGCAGGGCGCCCGCGTAGATGTAGTGGGACAGGAGCCGGGCGGCGGAGGCCAGGACGCCGGGACTGAAGTCGCAGACCGACAACTGCCGCAGCTGGAGCGCGAGTACGGCGAGCCCCAGGGGCGGCAGGTCGGAGCGGACGACGGCGATGCGGTCGCTCTCCAGGACGGAGCGGACCGCGTGCAGGCGCTGGGCGACGGACGCGGGCGCGGAGGACGGGCAGAGCGCGATCACGTAGCCGTGGTGCTCGATGAGGGTGTGCATCTCGGTGAGCGCCTGGTCCAGCGAGTACGTGCGCGGGGACTGGACGGCCGACTGGAGGACGGCGGCCGACGGGGTGTGCCGGTCGGGCGACGGCAGCACGAGATCGGGGCCGGTGACTGCTATGGCGGTCGGCAACGCGTACACCCCCGGTCCTCGTGCACTCCTGCCTCAGCACCATATCCACGTCATGGTCGCCTCAACACCCAACTTCCCACTGTTCATGTGGAGGTGAGGTATTCCGGCGGGGTGGCCGGTGGCGCGCGGCCCCTTGACAACCCGATTGGTCTGGACCAACTTGTACGAGCATGCGGCAGCGGCGCCCCCGCTCCCCCGGGCGGCGCCGCGCCCCTCGGCGCGGGTCAGAAGAAGCTGCTCCAGTCCTGGTCGGTGATCTGCTTGACGCACAGCACCAGGAAGAGCAGACCGGCGACGGTCAGCATGCCGTTGCTGAGCCAGCCGTTACGCCATTCCCTGGGTGTGCGCGAGGAGTTGAGGAGCCAGACCAGGGTGAGCGCGAGGAAGGGCATGAAGGCCGCGCCCAGGACGCCATAGAGGATGATGAGGCGGAACGGCTGCCCCTGGAAGAGCAGGATCATCGGCGGGAACGTCAGCCACAGCAGGTACGCGCGGAACGGCACGGACTTCTCATGGGTGCCGGACGCCACCTCCTCGCCGGTCAGCGCCTGGCTCCCGGCACCGACGCGCTGCTTGCGGTAGCGCTCCACGAAGTCGGCGAACATCAGGCTCACGCCGTGCCACACGCCGATCAGCGAGGTGAACGACGTGGCGAAGAAGCCGATCAGGAACAGCTTGGCGGTGGCGTTCCCGTACTCCTTCTCCAGGATGCCGGAGAGCTGGACCAGGCCCTTGTCGCCGCTCGCGATGGCCACGTTCGAGGAGTGCAGGAGCTCCGCGCCGACGAAGAGCATGGAGACGACGAAGATGCCGGTGGTGATGTACGCGACGCGGTTGTCGAGCCGCATCACCTTCATCCAGCCGGTGTTGGTCCACCCCTTGGCGTTGACCCAGTAGCCGTACGCGGCGAGGGTGATGGTGCCGCCGACGCCGCCGATCAGACCGAGCGTGTTGAGGATCGAGTCCTTCTCGTCGGGCAGGACGGGCAGCAGGCCCGCGAAGGCGTCGCCCAGGTTCGGGGTGACGCGGACGGCCAGGTAGACGGTGACGACGAACATGATGCCGACGAGCACCGTCATGACCTTCTCGAAGACGGCGTACTTGTTGAACCAGACGAAGACCAGGCCGACGAGTCCGGTGAGGATTCCCCACCACTTGAGCTCCATGACGTCGGGGAACAGCGCCTGGAGCGGCAGCCCGGACGACGACATGGCGGCCGCCCCGTAGACGTACCCCCAGATCACGACGTAGACGACGAAGAACCACGTCGTCCAGCGGCCGAGGCTCGCCCAGCCGTCGAAGAGGGTGCGGCCGGTGGCCAGATGCCAGCGACCCGCCGCCTCGGCGAGCGAGATCTTGACGACACATCCGATGACCGCAGCCCACAGGAGTGTGTAGCCGAAGTTGCTGCCCGCGATGAGGGTCGCGACGAGGTCGCCCGCGCCGACGCCGGTCGCCGCGACGACGATGCCCGGACCGATGTACTTCCAGCTCGCCTTGCGGGGCTGGGGGGCCGACTCGCCTGCGGAGACGCCACTGCCTGTCGTTTCAGCCATGCCGATCAAGAAAGCGCATCGGGACCCTCCGCACAAGGGGTTGGCCGAAGACAGCGTTGACCGGTGCATGCCACGCACCGAGGATGGGGCGGCGCAACCCGCACCCCCGTAAGCGGTACACACCCCGCACCCGCACGTCGCACTGAACACCCCCCCCCACCCCTGAGGAGACTTCATGCGACTCCGCATACGCGGCAGGAGATCCGCCGCCCTCGCGGCTCTGCTCGCCCTCGCCGTGGCGGCACCCCTCACCGCCAACGCCGCACCGGGCGGCGCCGACCGTGCCCCCCGCGCCGCGGCGACCGCCGCCGACGAGGACACACGCCAGTACGAGATCCCCCTGCGCGACGACCGCGCCGCGCGCACCGCGCTCGCCCGCACCGGCGTCGCGATCGACGAGGTCGACGCCCGCGCGGTGGTCGTCTCGGCGGACGCCGCCGAAGCCGCGGCGCTCCGCGAGGCCGGCTACGAGCTCAAGCCCCTGGCCGGGCCGCCGAAGC
>NZ_JBFBEE010000026.1:116433-121452 GCF_040683555.1 Streptomyces sp. NPDC093510 | reverse complement strand
GGGAACCACAACTGCAACTGAGACGACAGTAGCACGCCAGGGCGGCCGGTGGGGGTGAAGTAATTCCGCTCTGCTCATTGCGCTAAAAACCCTCCCTGCCCGGATCGTTAAACCCTCACTTCGCGAACACAGACATTGGCTCGTCGAGTGCGGAGTTTCGGAGAAGCGCCGGATACCTGCCGCCGGGTTAACCGTTTTTTCCCGCCGGACGGTCGGGTGGGCATATGAGCCGGGACAAGCTCTGGTCCTGGACACGGCCCGGCGGGCCTCGTGCGCATGGTGGTAATCAACTTGCTGCCCGTCCCGGCGGGCGGGCAGGGTCTGGACCATGCTTGAACTACGCCCTCTGCAATCAGACGACTGGCCCCTCTGGCGGGAGTTGCGACTGGCCGCGCTCGCTGAGGCGCCCCACGCGTTCGGATCGACGCTGGCCCAGTGGCAGGGCTCCGGCGACCGAGAGGAACGCTGGCGTGCCCGTCTGTCGATTCCCGGCGCGCACGATCTCGTCTCGCTCCTCGACGGCATTCCGGTGGGCATGGTCAGCGGAGTGCCGGGCGAGGGAGCGGAGAACGTGGAGTTGATCTCGATGTGGGTAAGCCCTACGGCTCGGGGCAAGGGCGTGGGTGACTGCCTGGTCCAGGCGGTCGAGCGGTGGGCGGTGGAGCGCGGTGCCACGACGCTGCGGTTGTCCGTCATGCCGGACAACCGCGAGGCGACCGCGCTCTATGAGCGGCACGGTTTCACGGACACGGGTGAGCCCGGCGATGTTCTGCCCGATGGCATGGGCAGGGAGCGGGCCATGGCGAAGAGCCTGGCCGCTGTCTGACCTCCACAGGAGCTGATACTGATAGCTGGTCGCGCCGTCGTCTTCGGCGATGGTGTTCAGCCCGAAGTAGTCCCGCTGCAGCGTCGTGGTCACGCGGCCGGCGGCTTCGTCGTAGCAAGCTTCGAACCATGGGCTGGCGACGTTGAACACCAGGCGCCCGCCTCGGCGCAAGACGCGTGCGGCCTGCGGGACGGCCAGGTGCGGGGCGCCCAGCTGAGCCCACCGAAGTCGCAGAACACCAGGTCGAAGCTGTCGTCGGCGAAGGGCAGTTGTTCGGCGGCGCCTTGCGCGAGCGGGTAGCGGGCCGCTCCCAGCGCGCGGGACGCTGCGGCGAGTTGGGCTTCGGACAGGTCGAGCCCGACCACGGTGGCGCCCTCGGCGGCGAGCGCGCTGGACCACTGCCCGGCCCTCACCTCGGTCCGGCCCTGGCTCGGCCCATGATCCGCCGTACGAGCTCTAAGCGCAGACACTTCTGGACTGTGATGCCCTGTGCCGGGCCAGGAGCGATGGGCTGCCTGGTTTCGGAGGGCGTGGGGTCTTACGCCACCGCACGAGCCCTCCCTCAATGTGGAGTTGACGAGGGCTCAAAGGTTTCTGTGGGCTGTAGCCGTGGCGATACAGTCCGGCAGAGACAAGGGAGGGGCTGACGTGCTGGAGACTGTGGCGCTGAGCGCGCTGACCGCTTTTCTCACGGCCGCGTGGAACGGCGCCGCGGGAGAGATAGGCAAGCAGACGCTCCTGTCGGCCGGGGCGATGGCGAGAAGGACCCTGGGGAGGGAAACACCGCTGCCGACAGGACCGGAGGAGTGGCAGACCCTGGCGGGTCAGGTTCACGCGCGCCTGGGCCATGATCCCCAGCGGGCAGGCGAGTGGGCTCTCCTCGTACGCAGCTTCCCCGGGCAGGCAATGGCTCTGACCCCGGCGGCCGGACTTCCGCCGGCCTCAAGGGACTTCACCAACCGCCAGAGGGTCCTGAAACAGCTGAAGCGGGAGGCGACGCGCCGGGCCGCCGGGCGACCGCGCGTCGCGTTGCTGCATGGCCCGCCGGGGATCGGCACCACCGCCGCGGCCCTGCATCTGGGCGCGGCGCTGCACGCCCGGTTTCCCGACGGACAGTTCTACGTCGACCTGCGGGACACCTCGGGCGGGCACGGCCCGGAGCCCGCCGCCGTGCTGCTGCGTCTGCTGCGGCAGATGGGCGCCCCGCCGGAGCGGATGCCACCCACCGCCTCGGGACGCGAACAGCTCTACCGTCAGCTCACCGCAGGTCGCAGGGCTCTGGTGGTCGTCGATCACGCTTCCTCGGCCGCCCAGGTCCGCAGTCTTGTCCCGGCTACTCCTGATGTATTCCTGCTGGTGATCGTCTCTGGCCGCCCCTTTGCGCTGGAGGCCGAGCGCGTCGCGGTCCCTCCCCTGAGCGACCGGTACGCGGTGCAGCTGGTAAAGAAGGTGGCTGGGGCGGAGAAGGTCGCGCGAGCCAAGGCCCGGATGCCGCACCTGCTCGCGCGGTGTGAGGGAAACGCTTTCGCACTGAAGGCCGAGGCGCTGCGACTCCAGTCCGAGGAGACCGATCAGACCGATCAGACCGATCAGACCGATCAGTCCGGTCGGTCCGGTCAGTCCGGTCAGTCCGGTCAGTCCGGTCGGTCCGGTCGGTCCGGTCAGTCCGGTCAGTCCGGTCAGTCCCAGCAGGGCGCTCCGGAGCCACGGACGGGAAGGCCGGGGTGTGATCCGGTGTGCGACGCCGTCCGGACCGCATGTGAGTGCCTCCGGCCGGAGACGGCGCGGCTCGTCCGGTTGACGGCGCTGGGAGGCTGGCCCTCCATCGACGCACGCCTCGCTGCCGCGGCTGCGGACACCACGCCCGAAGAGGCGGCTCGGATGCTCGTCGAGGCGTCGGAGGCCCAGCTGCTGGACCCGGTAGGGGACGAGCGCTACCGCTTCCGTCCTGAGGTGCGGCGTTGCCTCGCCGACACCGCGGGCCTCGAGCACGGCATCCCCCAGTGCTCCGCCGCCGTGGAGCGGGCGCTCGACTCCTTGCTCAACCGTGCCCTGCATGCAGCGCATGCCGCCTTGCCGCAGAGTTGGCGTACCGAACCCGCGCCGGAGGAGGGGGATGCGTACCGCGATGAAGCGGAGGGCGTCGCGGCGCTTGCGGCGGAGGTCGGCAATGTGGTCCGAGCGGTATCCGTGGCCGTGGAGTACCAGCACTTCACGACGGCGCTGCGGCTGGCCCGGGCCCTGTGGCCACTTCAACTGAAGGCCGGCTACTGGGACGAGGTGCTGCCCGCGCTGCGCGTGGCGACCAGGTGCGCCGACGAACGCGGACCGCACTCCCGCACGGCGGCCGGGCTCCACTTCCAACTCGCCCACTGCCTGGGAGAACTCCAGCAGTGGGAGCAAGCCGAGAGCGAGGCGCGCGCTGCCATCGCATGTGAGCGCGCGGAAGGGCACGTACGAGGTGAGGCTTCGTCCGTCGAGTTGCTGGGCCTGTTGTACCTCTACCAATGGCGCTACGAGGCCGCCTTCGAACGGTTCGGCGAGGCCGAGCGCATCTACCGGCGGATTGCCGCAGGACAGGAGGGAGCGCGGGACGTGGCACGTGCCCTCGCCCTGGCCGAGCGCCACCAGGGGCGTGCCCTCCGAGGGATGGGGCGGTTGGCGGAGTCGCAACGCCTTTTGGAGTCGGCGACGGACTTCTTCAAGGAGCAGGGAGAGAGCTACAACCGCGCGCGTTCCCTCACGGACCTGGCCGAGACCCTCCTCGATGCGGGCGAGAACACCGAAGCGCTGACGAAGATCGCCGAGGCGGAGAGCCTGCTCACTCCGGCGGCCGCTCCGCACCTGCAGTACCTCGCCGGGCTCCGGCTGCGCTGCGAGGGCAACGGCTAGCGGGCCGTCACGACCACCGGATGCGCGCCCCCGGCGACGCGTACGTGGAGTGTGATGCCGCCTTCGCGCGGAACGCTGCCACCGCCGGCCAGCCACGCGTACAACGCCGAGGCATACGCCGCCGGATCAGCGTCCGCCCCCGAGCGGGCGGACAGCTGGAGCAGGCCGTGTTCCCGGCTGCGCACGGTGCAGGAGTCCGGGCCGCTCACGTACGCGGCGACCGTGCAGTGCGCATGCCGCGCCAGGGCCTCAGCCGTCCACACCTCCGGGCCGCCGAGGCGCGGGTCGTTCGCCGACTCGTTGCGCACGATCACGTCGGCCAGCTCCAGGCTGCTCGGGTCCCGGGTCTCCTCGTGCACCGCCAGATGGACGTCGCCGTCGGCGTCATAGGGGTGCTCGGTGGCGCGCTCGACCACGATGCCGGTGCCGGTGCCGGTGATCCGCGTGAGTACGCGGAGTGGGGCGGTTCGCCGTGGCGGGTCGTAGGGAGGCAGGGGCAACGGTTCCAACAGTGCGGGAGCAGTGGGCTCGGGAAGGTCCATCAAGGCGTAGAAGTGCTGCCGCAGGAGCGCGGCCGAAGCGCCCGGAGCCGAGGTGACGAACTGCCCGGGATCGGCGGCCGAGTGGTGCTCGGCCATCAGCCGCTCCACCTGAGGGCGCAGCGGGGCGTACGGATCGAGCCGCGGTGCGTCCCGGACGAACGCGGCGAGCGGCGTTTCGGGGTCCAGCCGATCCTGTCCACCGGTTGCCATCAGCACAGGGAGGCCCAGCGCGTGCGCATAGTAGGAGACGGCGCCGAAGTCGCCGATGACGGCATCGCCTGCCAGCAGAGCCTGCCGCCAGGAATGAGCGGGATCGATCAGAGTCAGCCCGCTGCGCAGGGCCCGGTCGAGCCAGGCGCGGACCTGGCCGGGGCCGTGTCCGTACCAGATGTTCGGATGCAGCACCGCGGCCAGCCGGTAGTCGTCGGCCGGCAACTCCGCCGCGAGCCGGGGGAGAAGGCCCGGAAAGACGTCCTGGTCACCGCCGCTGCCGAAGAGACTCTCGGGGTTCCACGTGGAGTTGAGCACGAGGAGCCGTTGGCCTCGTCGCACGCCCAGAGCTCGCCGGAAGCGGTCGCGGTACGGGCGGGCGGAGAGCATTCGATCGAAGCAGGGGTCGCCTGCGAGCACGGAGACGTCCACGGCCTCCGGACACACGCGACGCAACCGGTCCAGTTGTTCTGGATGCGACAGTACGAGACCGTCCATGAACGGCTTGCCGTCCGCCAAGAGCCACTCGGGAGACAGCCCGAACGTCGG
>NZ_JBFBEE010000026.1:0-116340 GCF_040683555.1 Streptomyces sp. NPDC093510 | reverse complement strand
CGTCCGGCTCCCGGCTCCCGGCTCCCGGCTCCCGGCTCCCGGCTCCCGGCTCCCGGCTCCCGGCTCCCGGCTCCCGGCTCCCGGCTCCCGGCTCCCGGCTCCCGGCTTGGCCAGCTTCTTAGTGTATCCAACACCATGCGAAATAACAGATAGTTTGCCCGGAATGGAGGAGATCTGTCCGCCGAAGCTCGCGGATACCGCAAGATCCACGGGTGTCGAAAGTGCTTGATCCCAAGGCAGTACGGGAAGGCCCAAGCTGGCGAAGAGCTCCTCGATACCGTCCTGAAAAGCAGAGGACCCCGTAGAGGTGATGAGCAGCTGCACGCGGAAGTCGTCATGGAAAAGCGGCAACACGTCCATGAGTCGGCCGGCGGAAGTGACGTTGTGAATCACCAGCAGAACCCGACGGCGAGCTGTACGGCTGGTCCAACGTTCCGAGTCGAGCCCGACCGGCACGCGTATCGGCAGGGGGTCAGCCCGCACTTGTGCCCCTCCTGAGCGTGTGTGCTGCTATCGCGCGATCACTGTAGCTGCGTTGCGATTCGGTCGAGCCAGTAGCGTCTCAGCCGGTGATGTCGACGCCGTACCCGCGTGCGAGGTCGGCCAGTCCGTGGTCGTAGCCCTGCCCGACGGCGCGGAAGCGCCAGACCGAGCCGCGTCGGTAGATCTCGGCGAGGAGCAGGGCGCGTTCGCTGGTGGCCGCGTCCATGGTGGTCCGTGCCAGTGCCGTGGCGCTCTCATCCGCCGCGGTAGCCACCTGGACCGCACCGACGTCGCCGAAGGTCACATGCCCGTCGATGGCGGCCGCGATGACGACTTTGCGTGAGGCGGGCGGGAGCGAGGCGAGGTCGATCTCGCAGGTGTCCTGTGGGGCCCAGCTCGCGGTGATGTGCCATGGGGGCGCGGGAGTTCCGGGCGGCGGTGCGGGCAGGTCGATGACACCGCCGCGCGGCAGTACGTGCGGAGCGGGCGGCGGGGACATGGTCGGCGACTCGCCGTCCTCGACCCCACCCGCCCTGTCTGCGGCGGCCGTTGGCGCGATGAGCCAGTGCTCGTCATGCAGGGGAAGCCCCAGGTCCGCGATCCGGCGCCTGCGGCGGTCGTATTCGCCTCCGGCCAGGACGAGGACGTCGGTGACGCTGCACGAGAGGTTGACGGCGGCGGAGCCACCGAGATCGACGACGCGGGTGCGGGCGGCGACCGCGTCGGCGTGCGTGCCGCCCAGGACGAGCACCGCCGCCCGGCCAGCGGTTTGTCCGCCGACGCGGTCCTATCGGGCTCCGGCGGGGCGACAGCGGTGACAGCGGAAACAACCTCACCATGAGGTATTTAGGTACTGCGGCGGCGGAGGTGTTGACGATGACGACAGCGGCGAAGTCGGTACGCCAGTCCCCGCTGAAGGTGGACCCGGCGACGGACAAACTGATCAGCCAGGGCGCTCATTTCCTGGGGCTGACAAAGAAGGACCTGGTGGCCGAGGCGGTCCGGGCGTATCTGGAGCAGCGCCGTGAGGATCTGCGGTCCGGCATGGTGGAGGCGCTCAGTGTGCTCGATGGCTCGCTGAAATCGGATGTGATGCTGCTGACCGGGCTGACCGCGGAGGAGATCGACGCGGTCGGGGGAATCGAGGAATGAGCGGACCCGGCCCGCTGCGCCCGGCCCGCCCTACGCTGCGCTGCTTACGCGAGGATTTGTGCCTCGCGGTGCCGCCGGTCACGGTGTCGCTGGACGAGATCGACCACCCGGTGCTGGCCAAGGCGTCCGAGCAGTTCGCGGACGAGGACGGCAAGCCAGGTGCGTGCGGACGACGGCCACGAGACCTACCTCGCCATCCGGATCACCGGTTCCGTGCCGCCGAACCTGACCGTGCTGATCCTGCGCAACGTCCCCGGCTGCGAGGCTGAGGGCTGGTATCCGGAGTACGCCCTGCCATAGCGGGACCTGCTCCCGGCCGAACAGGCGTGGTCCAACCTCATGGACCCACGCGCGGCTGCCCAGGTACTGGACGAGGAGCGGTAGCCAGGCGCCCGTCGGCGCGAACTGCAACCCCGATGTCAGGGTATGTATCCACGATCGTGGACAGTCAAGGCGCTTGGCCTCACAGCGATGTGCATCCGGACATGAAAGAGCCCCTCACGCGTTTCCGCAGGTGAGAGGCTATGTGCGCCCCCGGCAGGACTCGAACCTGCGGCCAAGCGCTTAGAAGGCGCCTGCTCTATCCACTGAGCTACGGGGGCCGGGTGTGGCCGGGTGGCGGAGGGCTTGGATGTGGGGGTGATCCGTGACCTTGCCGGGGACAAGGATAGGGCTCCCGGGGCCCTGTCCCTGGTGCTTCGCCTCCGCGCCGCGATGTGGAGGTTCGGTGAAGCGATCCTGATAATCGCAGGCAGGTGCGAATCTCGCATCGCTTTTGGCGTCTCACGCCCCGGGTGTTGTGCACTCGTTATGCCTGCGCCCCAGTCGCCCCTTCCATCCCCTGTGTCCGATCGGCGCGCAGGGGCAGTCATATGCTTCAGAAAGCCGCCAAAATTGGGCATTCTTCGCATGTGGTGACCTTGGACGTACGGCCTCAATTGCTTGACGCACTCTCCGCCCTGCGCGAGCGTGTCGCCGCCGCACGCTTTCCGCTCCCCCTGCCAGGGGCGCCACGCGCGCGTGCCAACCGGGACGAGTTGCTGGCACAGCTCGATGACTATCTGGTGCCCCGGCTCAGGGCGCCCGAAGCGCCGCTCCTCGCCGTCATCGGCGGATCCACCGGCGCCGGCAAGTCCACCCTCGTGAACTCCCTCGTCGGTCGGCAGGTCAGCGAGGCGGGTGTGCTGCGTCCCACTACACGGACGCCGGTGCTCGTCTGCCATCCCGACGACCATCACTGGTTCTCGGGGATGCGGATCCTGCCCGACCTCACGCGCGTGTGGGTGCCCCGGCAGGACCCCGGCGAGGGTGGGGAGGAGGACGGCGCGGGGGACGGCGAAGAGGACGTACCGGCGCTCGTCGGGGAGGACGAACGGGCCCTGCGGATCGAGACCGCGCACAGCCTGCCGAGCGGCCTCGCCCTCCTCGACGCCCCCGACATCGACTCCCTCCTCGCCGACAACCGCGTACTGGCCGCCGAACTGATCTCCGCCGCCGACGTATGGGTCATGGTCACCACCGCCTCCCGGTACGCCGACGCCGTGCCCTGGCATCTGCTGCGTACCGCCAAGGAGCACGACGCCACCCTCGTCACCGTCCTGGACCGCGTGCCCCACCAGGTGGTGACCGAGGTGTCACGGCAGTACGGGGCCCTGCTCGCCAAGGCGGGCCTCGGCGACGTACCGCGCTTCACCGTGCCCGAGCTGCCCGAGTCCGCGGGCGGCGGCGGGCTGCTCCCTGCCACCGCCGTCGCCCCCCTGCGCGCCTGGCTCACCCACCGCGTCCAGGACCCCTCCGTACGCGCCCAGGCCATCGCCCGCACCGCGCAGGGCGTCCTCAGGTCCCTCGACTCCCGGATGCCGGAACTGGCGGGCGCCGTCGCCGCCCAGCATGCCGCCGCGCTGCGGCTCACCTCGGCCGTCGACGACGCGTACGAGCACGAGCAGGAGCGCGTGAGCAGACGTCTGCAGGCGGGAGGCGTACTCGCCGGGGGCGCCCTGAAGCGGTGGCGCAGCTACCCGCTCGACTGCGGAGCCGACGAGCTGCTCGACGCCATCGCCGAAAGCCTGGAAGCGCTGCTGCTGTGCGCCGTCACCGCCGCCGACGAACGCATCGACGAGGCATGGCGGCGCGAACCGGCCGCGGGCGCCCCGGGCCTCGCCGACCGCGACCCGGAGGTGGAGAGCGCCGAGCACCGCATCGGGATGGCCGTCCGCAGATGGCGGCGCGTCCTGGAGGAGTACGCCGAGGACGAG
Organism: Streptomyces sp. NPDC093510; assembly: GCF_040683555.1. NCBI lineage: Bacteria > Bacillati > Actinomycetota > Actinomycetes > Kitasatosporales > Streptomycetaceae > Streptomyces > Streptomyces sp. NPDC093510. The sequence continues at coordinate 112,450 of NZ_JBFBEE010000026.1, read as the reverse complement.
GTGCGCGGCCTGGAAAGGGTCGACAAGAACGCCCTCCCCGACCCCGAAGTCGTCGCCGCGCTGCTCGCCGCCGCCCTGCTCGGCGGGCGCCGGGCGCGTTCGGCCGGGGAGGTACTCGCCGAGCGGATCGGTGCCCAGGGTGCGTTCCGGCTCCTCGACCGGGGCGGGTGCCTGCTGACCGACTACCTGGAGAAGGTGCTCGCCACCGAGCGGGAACGGAGGCTCGCGCCCCTGGACGCCCTCGAGGTGCATCCCGAACCCCAGGCCGAGCTCATCGCCGCCCTGTCCGTACTGCAGAAGGAGAGGTGACCGCGGTGACCGCCGTCACTGATCACGCCGACCGCCCCAACCACAGTGATCGCCCCAACCACAGCGACCGGAACGACCGCAGCGAACGGAACGCCCAGGACAAGCGGGGCAAGCCCGATGAGCGCCCCGGCAGCGGCTCCGAAAGGGCCTGGGACGACGGGCTCATCGCGCGCCGGGTCACGGGCGGACGTAAGGGCTCTAGCACGAACACCGACACCGGCACCGGTCCCGGCACCGGGATCGACACCCGAGTCCACTCGTACGCATCCACAGAAGCGCCCTCTTCTTATGAAGGGACGCCCACGTCCTACGAAGGGGCCCCCTCCACCACCCCCACGTCCCACGAAGCACCCCTGCGCGCCCGACTCGACGCCCTGCGCGAACTCGTCGGGCTCTCCCGCACCCGCCTCGACAGCGGCACGCTCGCCGAGGCCGGGCGGATCCTGGACGAGGCCGCCGCCCGGCGCAGGCTCTCCGAACGGCACACCGTCGTCGCCATCGCGGGCGCCACCGGCAGCGGAAAGTCGACGCTCTTCAACTCCCTCGCCGGCGTGATGATCTCGGACACCGGCGTGCGCAGGCCGACCACGGCCGCCCCCATCGGGTGCAGCTGGACGGACGGCGCGGCGGGGCTCCTCGACCGGCTCGGCATCCCGGGACGGCTGCGCCGCCGACCGCTCCAGGGGCCGGGCGCCGAAGAGCTTCAAGGGCTCGTCCTGATCGATCTGCCCGACCACGACTCGGCGGTCGGCGAGCACCGCGAGCACGTCGACCGCATTCTTGCCCTCGTCGACGCCGTCATCTGGGTCGTCGACCCGGAGAAGTACGCCGACGCGATGCTCCACGAACGCTATCTGCGGCCCATGGCCGGCCACGCGGAGGTCTCCTTCGTAGTGCTCAACCAGATCGACCGGCTCCCCGGAGACGCCGCCGACCAGGTCCTCGACGACCTGCGGCGACTCCTCGACGAGGACGGCGTCGCACTTGGTGAGCACGGTGAACCGGGCGCCACGGTGCTCGCGATCTCCGCGCTGACCGGAGAGGGAATGGGTGAACTTCGCGAGGTCCTCGGCCAGTTCACCCAGGAGCGGGGCGCCGCGGCCCGCCGCATCTCCGCGGACCTGGACGCCGCCGCGGCACGGCTGCGTCCGGTGTACGTCGCCGGGGCGCGCTCCGGCCGCGACCGCGGGCGGATCGGGCTCAGCGAGGAGGCGCGCGAGGAGTTCGCCGACCGGCTCGCGGAGGCGGTCGGCGCGACCGCCGCGGGGGACGCGGCGGAGCGCGCCTGGCGCAGGCACGCGGGCAAGGCGTGCGGCGACCCGTGGCTCAGGATGTGGCGCCTGTATGAGGCCCGGCGCTCCCCGCAGGGCGTCCCGACGTCGACCGCCCACGTCCCCATGGACGAGGAGGCGACCGCGCGCCAACGCGTGGAGCAGGCTGTGCGAACGGTCGCCGACCGGGCGGCGGCGGGTCTGCCAGCGCCCTGGGGACAGGCGGTACGGGAAGCCGCCGTGCGCGGCTCCGATGGGCTGCCCGAGGCGCTCGACGAGCTTGCGGTGACGGCGGGTGTGCCGACCGGGCGGCCGCCACGGCCGGGGTGGTGGCCCGTCGCGGTCCTCGCCCAGGCGGCGATGTCGCTGCTTCAGGTCGTGGGCGGTCTCTGGCTCGTGGGGCAGATCATCGGCATCGCCACGCCGAACCTGGGCGTGCCGGTGCTGCTGATGCTGGCGGGGATCGTGGGCGGCCCGTGCGTGGAGTGGTCGAGCCGGATGGCGGCGCGGGGGCCCGCGCGCCGGTACGGATACGAAGCGGAGCGGCGACTGCGGGAGGCGGCGGCCGGGTGCGGCCGGGCGCAGGTCCTCGATCCGGTGGCGGCGGAGCTGCTCAGGTACCGGGAGGTCAGGGAGCAGTACGTGCGAGTGACGGGGACGCGTGCCTCGATGGGGTGACGGAGTTTTCCACAACGTGGTGGTTGCCCACAGGGCTCAGCGGGATCGGCGCGACCGGTGCAGTCTGGATTCGCGGCCGTGGACAGCGCGGCGGCGGAGACGGACGAAGCGGGGGAGGGGTTCGATCATGAACGAGACCTTGGTGACGGTAGTGGGAAACGTGGCGACGACGCCGGTGTACCGGGAGCTGCCGTCGGGACCGGTGGCGCGGTTCCGGCTCGCGGTGACGTCGCGGTACTACGACGCCGCGAAGAACACGTGGAGCGACGGCCACACCAACTTCTTCACGGTCTGGGCCTGGCGGGCGCTCGGTACGAACGTGCAGGGGTCGGTGTCCGTGGGTGAACCGGTCATCGTCCAGGGCCGGTTGAAGGTGCGTGACGAGGAGCGGGGCGGGCAGCACTGGACGTCGGCGGACATCGAGGCGGTGGCCGTCGGACACGATCTGTCGCGCGGCACGGCGGCGTTCCGGCGGGTGGGCAGGGCCAATCCGGCGCTGACCGAGTCGGCGGCGGAGCGGGACGGAAGCGGGGCCGGAATGAGGGAGAAGGAGCCGGCGCCCGTGGGATGACGGAGTGTCAGGGTGACTGCCGAGGAGGCGACCGAAGTGCGGCATATCGGCGAATCAATGCCGTTGATTTGTCGATAAGCCCAGCTCGGAGCGGGGGTTGGGGATAACGATTCCGAGTCGGATCCGCAGTCCTATGAGATGCGTGGGGCTCGTGATGCGCCGTTTCCTTAGGATGCCGGACGTAGCTCACGGGGCAGTTGGCAGAAGATGCCATGCAGGTGGCAGGTGTTCCTGCCCCTTTCAGTCTGCTGGCGGGACCACCCCCCAACGTTGTGAACGGGTCCCGCCCGGAGGGGAATTCAGTGTTTTCTGCGTTGTCCATACGTAGCCGAGGCGCCGCCCGCCTCGCCGCAGTGACCGTGGCGGCGGGTCTGGCCCTGGCGGGCGGCATGACCGTCGCGGGCGCGGCCGCGGCGGAAGAGGCGCCGCAGCACCGGGGCGGCGCGATCGCGACGCTGGGCGGGCTGCAGACGTACGACCAGGCCGTCATCCGTGACAACGGCAGCTCTCAGCAGGTGCCCGCGGGGCTCTTCGAGATGTCTGTGGAGGGCGGCGGCACCCTGCAGACGTACTGCATCGACATCCTCAACCCCACGCAGAAGGACGCCAAGTACCAGGAGACCCCCTGGAGCGGCACCTCGCTGAACAACAACCGGAACGCGGGCAAGATCCGCTGGATCCTTCAGCACTCCTACCCGCAGGTGAACGACCTCGCGGCGCTCGGCCGCAAGGCGGGCGTGAGCTCCCTCACCGAGCAGACCGCCGCGGCCGGCACGCAGGTGGCGATCTGGCGGTACTCCGACGCCGCGGAGGTCGACGCCGTCGACCCGAAGGCCGAGAAGCTCGCCGACCACCTGTACAAGAGCGCGCGCGACAGCGTGGAGCCCAAGGCGTCGCTGATGCTCGAGTCGCCCGCCGTGTCGGGCCGCGCGGGCAAGCGGCTCGGCCCGGTCACCGTGCGGACCGACGCCGAATCGGTGACGGTGACGCCGCCCGCCGACTCCGCGACCAGCGGTGTGAAGGTCGTCGCGGAGAACGGCAAGCCCGTGAAGTCCGCGCGCGACGGCAGCCGTCTCTACTTCGACGTACCGAAGGACGCCCCGGACGGCTCGGCCGCGCTCTCCGTGCAGGCGTCGACCACCGTGCCGGTCGGCCGGGCCTTCGTGTCCGAGACCAGGAGCCAGACACAGATACTCGCGGGCTCCAGTGAGTCCACCGTGTCGGCGACCGCGACCGCGGGCTGGGCCGCGGAGGGAGCGCTGCCCGCGCTCTCGGCGGAGAAGAACTGCGCCGAGAGCGGCGTCGACATCACCGCGGTGAACAAGGGTGACAAGCCCTTCACCTTCCGCCTGATGGGCTTCAAGCACACCATCAAGGCGGGCGCCTCGCAGACCGTGACGATCCCGCTGCAGGAGGACCAGCCCTACGACTTCACGATCAAGGGGCCGAACGGCTTCGAGAAGCGCTTCAAGGGCGTGCTCGACTGTCGGACCGCGGGCGACACGATAGGCAACAAGGCGCAGCCCGTCTCCGAGCCGAGCCCCGCGTCGGCGGGCGGCACCTCCGGCGGCGGCGACCTCGCCGAGACCGGCAGCTCCAGCAACACCCCGCTGATCATCGGCATCGCGGTGGCCTTCGTCGTACTCGGCGGCGCGGCCGTCTTCTTCGTGCGTAAGAAGGACACCCCGACGCAGCCGGCGGACTCCTCCTCCGAGGAGTGACACAACCCCTGACCCGCAGCGCGCGGTAGTCACGCGGCTACCACACGCGAGGTACGGCCCCGGCGGACAATCATCCGGTTTCCGCCGGGGGGTGGCCGTCAGGCAAGATGGGGTGTATCTGCCCACTCACTGATTGCCGGACGGTTTCTCTTGGCTGAGTACATCTACACCATGCGCAAGACGCGCAAGGCGCACGGCGACAAGGTGATCCTCGACGATGTCACCTTGAGCTTCCTTCCTGGCGCGAAGATCGGTGTCGTGGGCCCCAACGGCGCCGGTAAGTCCACGGTGCTGAAGATCATGGCGGGGATCGAGCAGCCGTCGAACGGTGACGCGTTCCTGTCGCCGGGGTTCACCGTCGGCATCCTCATGCAGGAGCCGCAGCTCGACGAGTCGAAGACCGTTCTGGAGAACGTCCAGGACGGCGCCGCCGAGATCATGGGCAAGCTCAAGCGCTTCAACGAGGTCGCGGAGCTCATGGCGACCGACTACTCGGACGAGCTCATGGAGGAGATGGGCAAGCTCCAGGAGGACCTGGACCACGCCAACGCGTGGGACCTGGATGCCCAGCTCGAGCAGGCCATGGACGCGCTCGGCTGCCCGCCCGGCGACTGGCCCGTCACCACCCTCTCCGGCGGTGAGAAGCGCCGCGTCGCACTCTGCAAGCTCCTCATCGAGGCGCCCGACCTGCTCCTCCTCGACGAGCCCACCAACCACCTCGACGCCGAGTCGGTGAACTGGCTGGAGCAGCACCTGTCCCAGTACGCCGGCGCAGTCGTCGCGGTCACCCACGACCGGTACTTCCTGGACAACGTCGCCGAGTGGATCCTGGAGCTCGACCGCGGCCGCGCCCACCCGTACGAGGGCAACTACTCCACGTACCTGGAGAAGAAGCAGACCCGACTCAAGGTCGAGGGCCGCAAGGACGAGAAGCGCGCCAAGCGGCTCAAGGAAGAGCTCGAGTGGGTGCGGTCGAACGCCAAGGGGCGGCAGGCCAAGTCCAAGGCGCGTCTGGCGCGCTACGAGGAGATGGCCGCCGAGGCGGACAAGATGCGGAAGCTGGACTTCGAGGAGATCCAGATCCCGCCGGGCCCGCGACTGGGTTCGATCGTCGTCGAGGTCGAGCACCTGTCGAAGGCATTCGGTGACAAGGTCCTCGTCGACGATCTCAGCTTCTCGCTGCCGCGCAACGGCATCGTCGGCATCATCGGTCCGAACGGCGCGGGCAAGACCACGCTGTTCAAGATGATCCAGGGCCTGGAGGAGCCGGACTCCGGCAAGATCAAGATCGGTGACACGGTCAAGGTCAGCTACGTCGACCAGGGCCGCGCCAACATCGACCCGAAGAAGACCCTCTGGGCCGTGGTGAGCGACGAGCTCGACTACATCAACGTGGGCCAGGTCGAGATGCCCTCGCGGGCGTACGTCTCCGCCTTCGGGTTCAAGGGCCCGGACCAGCAGAAGCCGGCCGGGGTGCTCTCCGGCGGTGAGCGCAACCGCCTCAACCTGGCGCTGACCCTCAAGGAGGGCGGCAACCTGCTCCTCCTCGACGAGCCGACGAACGACCTGGACGTCGAGACCCTCTCCTCGCTGGAGAACGCGCTCCTGGAGTTCCCGGGTGCCGCTGTCGTGATCTCCCACGACCGGTGGTTCCTCGACCGGGTCGCGACCCACATCCTCGCCTACGAGGGTGACTCCAAGTGGTACTGGTTCGAGGGCAACTTCGAGTCGTACGAGAAGAACAAGATCGAGCGCCTGGGCGCCGACGCGGCCCGTCCGCACCGTGCCACCTACAAGAAGCTGACGCGAGGCTGAGGCGACTGTGGCTCGACACATATACCAGTGCCCGCTGCGCTGGTCGGACATGGATGCCTTCGGGCACGTCAACAACGTCGTCTTCCTGCGGTACTTGGAGGAGGCGCGCATCGACTTCATGTTCCGGCTGGCGCCCGGTGACGGGTCGCCGTCGTTCTCCGGCGGGTCGGTCGTGGCCCGGCACGAGATCGACTACGTACGGCCGTTGGTGCACCGGCACGAGCCGGTCACCGTGGAGTCGCGGGTGACGAAGATCGGTGCGGCGTCGCTGACCATCGCGTACGAGATCAAGGACGCGGACCAGGTGTATGTGCGGGCCTCCACCGTGGTCGTGCCCTTCGACCTGGAGGCGCAGCGGCCGCGGCGGATCTCCGCCGAGGAGCGGGAGTTCCTCCAGGAGTATGTCGACGACAGCGCCGACGGTGGCTCGGGGGCGCTTGCCGCATGACCTCGCGGCTCCACTTCGCCGATGCCGGGGAGGCGGCGGACCTCGCCGCCTTCCTGGCCCGGCTGATCCACTACGACAAGGCGGCCGCGGTGCGGCTGCAGGCCGCCGGGGACACGCTCGCCGTGTTCGGGCGGCCGCCGTCATTCGAGGTGCTCGCCATCCGGACGGCGCGGCTCACCGAGCCGTACGAGTACGGGCTCGACACCGCGCTCGACGTCACCGTCTCGGCCGGTGAGTTCCTGGAGCAGGTCGGCGAGTCGGCGGAGCTCGTGGAAACGGCTCGGGGCGTGGACGTCCCGGAGGCCGTCACCGGGCCGCCGTGGGCGGGCGTGCTGCCGCCGCGCGGCGGCTGGCGGCCGGAGCCCGGCCTGCCGGCTCCGGACGCGGTGCGCTCGCTGATCAAGCAGTCCGTGGCCGAATTCCGGTCCCGGGTCGAGGAGTTGCCCGCCGAGCGGCGGGTGCGGGCTGAACTCGACCGGGTGGGGCGTGAGATCTGGTCCCGGCCCGTCGGTGACACGGAGCTGCCCGTGCGGGCCGCGCACGCGGCGCAGACCCTGGGATTCCTGCGCGGGGACGCGCTGACCCTGCTGTCGGCGGGGGCGTGGCTGCGGCTGCGTACGGCCTATGGATCCGTCGCGGTGCGCCGGGCGGGTGCTTCGGGACTCTCCGTCACACCCGCCTAGCAGTGCTGACGGCGGTCAGCCCTCGGAGTTGACCATGGAAGCCGCCGCGTACGTCAGATAGTTCCACAGCGTCCGCTCGTGCTCCTCGGAGAGGCCGAGCTGGTCGACCGCCGCACGCATGTGCTTCAACCAGGCGTCGTGCGCGGCCCTGTCGACCGTGAACGGCGCGTGCCGCATCCGCAGCCGGGGATGGCCGCGATTGTCGCTGTAGGTGCGGGGGCCTCCCCAGTACTGCATCAGGAAGAGCGCGAGGCGCTCCTCGGCCGGGCCCAAGTCCTCCTCCGGGTACATCGGCCGCAGCAGCGGGTCCTCCGCGACCCCCTGGTAGAAGAGGTGCACCAGGCGTCGGAAGGTCTCCTCGCCGCCGACCTGTTCGTAGTAGGTCTGCTCCTGAAGCGTGCCGCGCGGGATCTCTTTCACACGTTCCATGGTCTCAGACGTCGCGACCGAGGACGGAAGGCTTAGGACCACCGCACCACCGCACCACCGCGCCACCGCCCCGGCTCCGCCACTCGCATCGGCGGCGACGGCGCAGCACAGTGGACACATGGAACTCGATCCTGTGCTGCTCGCCGAGGCCCGGACCGCTCTCGTGCGCGAGATAGAGGCGAGCGGGGCCTGGCAGGACGACCCGGTCTGGCGGGAGGCGTTCGAGGCCGTGCCGCGGCACCTGTTCGTGCCCTACTACTACGTGGGCGCGGGCGGCGGGTACGAGCGGCTGTGGGGCGAGGACTCCGACGACCGGCGACGCACCCGCTGGCTGCGCGGCGCCTACACCGACTCCCCGCTCGCCACCCGGGTGCGCGACGGGGACCTCGTCTCGTCCAGCAGCCAGCCGTCCCTGATGGCGAAGATGCTCGCCGAACTGGAGGTACGCCCGGGGCACAGGGTCCTGGAGATCGGCGCCGGCACCGGCTACAACGCGGCGCTGCTCGCCCACCGGCTCGGCGACGACCACGTCACGACCATGGACCTCGACCCGGAGATCACGGAGTCCGCGCGGCGGCATCTGGCGGCCGCCGGGTACCGCCCGGCCGTGGTGACCGGCGACGGCGCGGCCGGCTGCCCCGAGCGGGCGCCCTACGACCGGATCATCGCCACCTGCACCCTGAACTCGGTGCCGAGGGCCTGGCTCGCCCAGTGCAGTCCCGGTGCCCGCGTCCTCACGCCGCTGGCCACCGGCCTGGTCGCGCTGACGGTGCGCGGCGCGGAGCACGCCGAGGGACGCTTCCTGCACACCCCCGCCTACTTCGTGCCGCTGCGCGGCGGCGGCGCGGGAACCCCGCAGGAGCAGCACATCGGCGGGCTGCCGCGCCGGGCGCTGCAGAACGAGCTCTTCCGTTTCCTTCTGGAGCTGACCGCGGGCAGCCTCGATCCGCACGAAGCGCTCGCGCTGTGGCAGCGTGAAGGGCGGCCGGTGCGCGAGCGCTTCGGGATCACGGTGAGCGGACCGTACGAATGGGCCTGGCTCGACGACCCCGAAGGGCCGTACGTCTGGCCTCTCTGAACCGGCCCGCTCCCGTCAGTCGCGGCGGATGGTGAGCGTCGTCCAGGCACCCACGTGCACCTGGTCGCCGTCCTGGAGCGGGACGGGGACGAACGGCTGGATGGGCTCCTCGCCGCCGTTGACCGTGGTGCCGTTCGTCGAGTTCTGGTCGACGACCGCCCAGCTGCCGTCCGGCTGGTGGACCAGGACCGCGTGCTGGTGCGAGACGCCCGGGTCCTCCGGCGGCACCGACAGGTCGATGTCCGGGGTGTCTCCCGTGGAGTGCCTGCGACGGCCGATGCTGATCTGGTTGCCGGACAGCGGGCGCTGCTGCTCGGGCGAGTACGCGGGGAGGTTCAGCCCCGAGGCCTCGGGGCCGCTGCGCTGCATCATCGCCATGAAGTACTCACGGTCGGGACCGATCGTCACCGTCCACGTCCCGGGACCCTGCGACCGCTCGGGCTGCTGCGGCTGGAAGGACTCCTGCTGGAAGGACTCCTGCGGCTGGAAGGGCTCCTGCTGGACGGGCTCCTGCTGGGCGGGGGACGACGGGGGCGAGATCACCCAGTCGTCGGTTCCGCCACCGAAGGAGGGGCCGCCGGAACCGGGACCACCGGGGCCGCCGGGACCACTGGGGCCGGGCGGCGGAGGAGGCGGGCCCTGCGGGGCGCCCGTCTCCTGCGGGAACGCGGGGGGTGCGGGCGGACCCGGCTGCTGGAACGCCTGGGGGGCGCCGGGCGGCGCCTGACCGGGGCCGGGACCCTGCGGACCGGAACCCTGCGGACCGGGACCCTGAGGGCCGGGGCCCTGAGAACCCTGACCCTGAGGGCCGGACTGCCCCGGGAACGGCTGGCCAGGCCCCTGAGCGCCGGGTCCGGGCTGTCCCGGGAACGGCTGACCTGGACCCTGCGGCCCAGGACCCTGCGGCCCGGCACCCGGAGGACGGGAACCTTGCGGACCGGGCCCTTGCGGACCGGGACCCTGCTGGCCGCCACCGCCACCGCCACCGTTGCCGAACGGCGGGATCGGCTCCGCGGGCCGGTTCATCTGCGAGGGGCGCGAGCCCTGGTACTCGTATCCCGGCGGGGGCTGCGAGAACTGCTGTGCCGGGTTCGGGCCCTGCGGCATGCCGGGGCCGCCGGGCCCCCGGCCGGGAACGGGGCCGGGGCCGGGACCACCGTGCGTGCCCGGCAGCGGCGGGTTCGGCGCCGCGGGCGTGTACGAGGTCGCCGTGTTGGTCAGGAAGTTCCAGCGGCACTCTTCGCAGAACGGCGCGTTCGCCTCGCGGGGCGTGCGGCACTGCGGGCAGAGCTGCGCCTCGGGAGCCGGCTCCGGCACGGCGGCCAGATGCGGGCGCCCCGGCGCGGGCTGCGGGAAGCCGGGGTCCTGGCCGGGCTGCGGCGGGGGATAGCCGTACCCGGCCGGGGGCGGCGGCGGGGGAGGCGGTGGTACGGCACCGGCCATGCGGTGACCGCAGACCTCGCACCAGTCATCGGAACCCGACTGGTGTCCGTTCGGGCAGGTCGGCATGTCGGCGCTTCCCCCTCTCCTTCTCCGGCCCGAGGGCCGTACGTACTGCGTCTGTACCGTCCGCGGCGCCCGTGCGCCGCGCTACTGCTTCTTCACGCGAACGGTCTTCGTCGACCGTGTCTCGAGTGTCATCTCGTCGGCCTCGGCGACCTTCGCCTTCAATCGAACAGTACCTGCCGCGGCGTCCACGACGTCCACCACCTTCGAAAGCAGCTTCGCCGTATCGGCGTTGCCCGAGGCGCTCGCGAGCTGGACGGCCCGGCCCAGTTTGGCCGTCGCTCCGTCGACATCTCCCGATTTGCGGGCGTCCAGGCCCTGCTGGATGACCTGCGCGAGTTCCGCCTGGCCCGTGTAGTGCGCGACCTGCGGGTTCATGGAGGTGGAGGCCGCCATGTCGTCCGTCCACACCGCCCGCACCAGGCCCTGCGACAGCGTCTGTACGCTGCCGTCCCCCTGTGGCACCACGAGCGAGACGCGGGCGGCGAGCATCTCCTGGCCGAGCTCGGCGCCCGGCACCTGGACACAGATGTGGTAGTCGCGGGACTCGTCGCCCCAGGACCCCGTCGGGTAGTCCCCGGCGCGCGGCCCCGCCTCCGTGCGACGCGACGTCAACTCCTCGACGGTGGGCGCCACTTGCTTGACGAACTTGATCTCCACGCCCATGGGCGTCCAGAGCCGCAGGCTGACGTCGGCGACCTCCTTGCCCATCGCCGTCTCCATCATCTGTGTGAAGTCGGCGGCGAGCCCGGCCGGGTCGGCGACGATGTCGGCGGTGCCGAGCAGCGCGGAGGCTATGCCTGTGACCTCCTTCACCTCCCAGTCCGTGCCGACGCCGCGGGCGTCGCAGGTGAAGCGGCCCGCGCAGGAGTCGAGCGCGGCCTTGAGGTCGTCCGGCGACTCGTGTTCGTTGCGGCCGTCGGTGAGCAGGATGCCGTGCCGCACCGAGGACGCGGGGATGTCGGCGGAGGCCAGGAGGCGGTCGGCCAGGCGCAGCCAGGTGCCGATCGCCGTGCCGCCGCCCGCGCTCAGCCTGCGCAGCGCCTGCTTGGCCTGCTCGCGGGTCTGCGCGCCGGCCACCGCGAGGCGGCCGCCGCCCGGGTAGACCTCCTTGGCGACGTGCGTCCCGCCGATCACCGCGAAGTGCACACCGTCGCGGAGGGCGTCGATCGCGGCGGCCGTGGCGTCCCTTGCGCCCCGCATCTTCGTCGGCGGGTAGTCCATCGACCCGGAACAGTCGACCATGATCGCGACGGCGGCGTCCGGGCTCAGGCCCGCCGCGTACAGATGCGGTGCGCGCACCGCGGACCCGACCGTTCCACCGCCGGTCGAGGTGACCGTGGCGATGGCGTTGACCTCCCGGCCGCCCTCCGGGAGGTACTCGTTCTGATAGACGTCCACAGAGAACTGCGGCACGTTCGACTTCGAGAAATTGGCCATGGAACTGCTCCCCCTCAGATCCTGAAAAACTTCACGACCTCACGACTTCACGACTTCACGACTTCACGAGCCGGTGCGGCCCCCCACCCGGCTCCGGGCCGTTCCTGTCTTCTGTCTAGGCCGATCCTGCCCCTTGCGGCACGAACGGGAACGGGACGACGGCCACTGTTACGTTGTCGTGGCCGCCGCCGTCCAGTGCGTGGCCGACCAGGACCTGGGCGCTGTGCAGCGGCCGGGCCGCGGCGTCGGCGGGCACCGCGTCGGCCATCTCCTCGACGGCTTCCGCGTAGTTCCACAGCCCGTCCGTGCACACCACCACTACACCCGCACGGTCGGGTTTGAAGGAAGCGGTGTGCGGCTCCAGTTCGTACGCGTCCGCGCCGAGCCAGCCCGTGATGGCGTGCGCGCGGTCGTCCGCGTACGCCTCGGCCTCGCTCATCAGACCGGCGGCGACCATCTGCGCGGCCCACGAGTCGTCCTCGGTCAGGCGGACGGTGGGGCCGCCGCGGTCGTCGGGCACCCAGTAGGCGCGGCTGTCGCCGACCCAGCCGACGACGAGCAGGCCCCCGGCGACGACCGCGCCCACCAGCGTGCAGGCGGGGGCGTTCTGGTGCGGGCTGTGCTCGCGGGCGGTGGCGGGCTCGGCGGCGAGCGCGTTGACGGCCTCGGCCGCGGCGAGGATCGCCTCGTGCATCGCCTGCTGCGGGTGGGTGCCGCGCGGCAGCGCCGTCAGCAGCGACTCGTTGGCGGCGCGGGACGCGGCGAGCGAGGCCGCGTCGGGGCGGGTCGCCGACGAGACCCCGTCGCAGACGATCGCGACGACGGCGGGGGAGCCGTCGGCCAGTGCGGCCGTGGAGATCGCGAAGGCGTCCTCGTTGCGGTGGTGGCGCAGGCCGCGGTCGCTGACCGCGGCGACGGTGTCGAGCTCCTGCTCCATGTGGTCGCGCTCGCGCGGCTGGGCGTGCCCGCAGTTCTCGCAGTACCCGTCCGGGTCGACCCGCCCCGAGCGGCAGGCCACGCAGAGCTTGGTGCCGGTGGGGGGCGTGGCGTCGGGCGCGGTCGTACGCGGGTCGGCGGCGGCCGGGGCCGACGCGGGCTCAGGCGCGGGCTCAGGCGCGGGTACGGGGGCGGGCGCGGCGGGCGCAGGCGCGGGCAGCGCGTACTCGTCCGGCTCCCCGGGGTCCTCACCGGCCTCCGGAGCCACCGCGTGGGCGTCGGCGGGCAGTTCGCCGCCCGCCGAGTCCGTGCCGGGCAGGTCCGTCGGCAGGTGGGCCGGCACCGGCGTGTCGGAGCTGTCGACCTCCGGCGCGACGGGCCACTCCGACGGCTCCCCGTCCGGGGCGGCGGTCCCCGCGGCCCCGGAGGACCCGTTCGGGGACACGTCCGGCCGCGGCGGCACCGCCGACAGGTCGAACCCGCACGCACCGCAAAACAGGTCACCCGACTCCAGCGGCTCCTCACAGCTGGGGCAGGCAGACAGCTGGGGCATCTGCGACATACTCACACCCACGTCCGGGGGCGGAAACGGTTGGCCCGTTCCACCAGTTCGATCCTCTCCTCGCCACCCTGTGCGAGCCGGGCCAGTGTCCGGTACGAACGCTCCAGACCGAACCGGAGACCACGCTCGTCCAGGTCGCTGCCGAGCAGTACGGTCCGCGTCCCGGTGGTGGCCGGTGGCGCGGAGACGTGACCAGAGTGCCTACCGGAGAGTACCCAGTCGAGCGCCGTCCCCAGAACCTCGGTCGACAGACGCTCCCTGCGCACCGCGTCGAGCCCGAACCCGGCAAGTGCCTCGATCTGCCCCGCGGCGGCCGTCAGGTCGTCCAGGAGGGCGGCGTCCGAGGAGAGCGCCGTGCCCGACGCCATACGCTGCCGCAGCCGCGCCCGCACCGCCGCGACCCGGGCCGCGGTGTAGTGGATGGACGACTCCGGCACGGACTCCAGGGTGCGCACGGCACCGGCCCTGTCGGCGGCGGCGAGCCGCACGCGGGCCAGGCCGAACGCGGCGCTCACATAGCTCGGGTCGGTCGTCCACACCAGGCGGTAGTACTCCGCGGCGTTGTCCAGCTGGCCGAGGACCTCCGCGCAGACGCCGAGCGCCAGCTTCGGCGCGGGCTCGCCGGGGAACGCGTCGTAGACCGCGTCGAAGGAGAGCGCCGCGCTCTCGAAGTCGCCGGTCGCCAGGGCCGCGACGCCCCGGTACCAGACGACCCGCCAGTCGTCCGGGTGCTCCAGCTCCAGGTCGGCGATGGCCTGGGCGGCGGGCGCCAGTTCCCCCATGGCGAGCCGGGCGCGCAGCCCGCGCAGCCGCAGCTCCACGGAGTCCGCGGGCGCCGCGCCGAGCGCGGAGATGAGCTCGGCGGGAGCGGACGCGATGAGCCCGGCGAGGAACCCGGCGTTCGGGTCGTTCGGGTCCACGAGGGGCACGGGCAGCGCGAGGGCCGTCGCGGTGGCGTCGATGGCCCGGACGATCCCCGTGGCGCCCGCGCCCTCCGGCCCCGCGCCCTCCGGCAGGGCCCTGCCGTGGTCAGGGCCGGTGGGTCCGGTCCGGGCGCCCAGGCGGGACACCTCCCCGGTCAGCTCCGCGAACAGCTGCGTGTCCGGCACCTTCACCTCGGGCCCGAACAGCGTGGACAGCGCGGGCCGCGGCCGCCCCGTCTGCAGCGCCATGACCTCCCGCAGGACACCCGTCAGCTGCTCGGCCATCTCCTGCGCGGAGGCGAAGCGGCGGGCCGGGTCCGGGTCGGTGGCGCGGACCAGGAGACGGTAGAAGGACTCGTACTTACGGAAGACCTCGATGTTGTCCGGGTCCGGCAGGGAGTCCACGAACACGTTCGTGTAGCCCTGGAAGTCGAAGGTCAGGACCGCGAGGGTGCGCGCCACCGTGTAGAGGTCGGAGGCCACGGAGGGCCCCACTTCGGCGACTTCGGGGGCCTGGTACCCGACCGTGCCGTAGATCGCGGACTCGTCGTCGTCCATCCTGCGGACCGCGCCCATGTCGATGACCTTGAGCTGGCCCTCGGTCTGGATGGCGTTGTCGACCTTGAAGTCGCAGTACAGAAGATTGCGGCTGTGCAGGTGGCCGAGGGCCTCCAGCGCCTCGATCCCGTACGCGCAGGCCTGCTCGACCGGCAGCGGATCGCGCCTGCCGTCCGGGGTGCGGCGGCCGTTGGCGATCTCCTTGAGGGACTTGCCGCCCACGTACTCCATGACGATGTAGCCGTCCATGGAGCCGGTGCGCTGGTCGAGGTGCTCGACGAAGTTGTAGATGCGGACGATGTTGGAGTGCTCGATCTCGGCGAGGAAGCGGCGCTCGGAGATCGCGGCGGCCATGGCGTCCTGGTCACCCGTGTCGAGGAGGCCCTTGAGGACCACCCAGCGGTCGGACACCGCGCGGTCGATGGCCAGGTAGACCCAGCCGAGCCCGCCGTGCGCCAGACAGCCCACCACCTCGTACTGGCCGTGCACGATGTCGCCGGCGTTCAGCTTCGGTACGAAGGAGTAGGGGTGGCCGCACTTGGTGCAGAACCCCTCGGTGCGGCCGGGCCGGTCGCCGCGCGCGCGGCCCACCGGCGCCCCGCAGTCGGAGCGCGAGCAGAACCGCTTCCGCTCGGGCACCTCCGGGTTCTCCTGCACCGCCCCGCGCGGGTCGGGCCGCGGCACGTCCGGCACGGTGACCAGGCCGACACCGAGCCGCCCGCGGGCCGAGGACGAGGCCGCCGAACCGGAGCTGCGCACCGACACCGAACGGGACGTCGAACCGCCGGACAGGGAACGCGAGAACCGCCCGGACACCGACCTGCGCGACGACTGCGAACGCGACGAACGGGAGGAGCGGGACGAGCGGGAGGACGAGCGGGACGAGGAACGCGCGCTGGAACTGCCGGAGCCCCGCGAGCCCTTGCCGCCGGCCGTGATGCCCGTCGGCGTCGAGCCGACCATTCCGTCCGGCGCGACGACCGGGGCGAGCCCGCAGGTGTCGCAGTACAGCTCACCGCCGCCGAAGTCGTCGTAGCTGCCGGTGCATGTGGGCCGTTGACACTGGCGCTGGCTCACGATTCCCCCGTCCGGTCGGTGG
The DNA here is from genome assembly GCF_040683555.1 of Streptomyces sp. NPDC093510. Lineage (NCBI taxonomy): Bacteria > Bacillati > Actinomycetota > Actinomycetes > Kitasatosporales > Streptomycetaceae > Streptomyces > Streptomyces sp. NPDC093510. The sequence goes on along the minus strand of NZ_JBFBEE010000026.1, from coordinate 96,423 downwards.
GCCCGCCCTGCTGCGGGACCCTCGGCACGAGCACTTCGGCCGCGGCCTGCTGATAGCGGAGGACCGCCTGCTCCGCCACGCGGAGGTCGCAGGGCGCGCTCCACAGCATCCGGCGCGCCGCGTCGTACCGCTCGATGAGGAGCGGGTCCTCGGCGTGGCCGTGCCGGGCCACCTTCGCCTTGTACGCGTCCAGCCGGCCGCGCAGCTCGGCACGGACCGCGAGCGGCGCGGTGACGGCGCCCAGCGATTCGCGGGCACGCAGCAGTTCGTCCTCGGCCTTTTGCTCCAGGGACTCCAGGAGCGGCGAGAGGCGGTGCCACTGGCCGTGTCTGCGGTACTCGGCGGCGGTCGCCAGCTGTTCCTGCAGCGCCGTCGGCGGGCCGCTGACGGCGGGCACCTCGGAGGCGGCGATCTTCGCGAGGACCTCTCCGCGCGCGGAGCGTGCCTCGGCGAGGGTGCGGTCCGCGCGGGACAGGATGTCGCGCAGCTTGCCGAGGCGGGCCTCCGCGTCCTGGCGGACGGTGAGCACCGCCTCGATCTCGCGGCGCACCTCTTCCAGTGCGCGTGCCTCGCGGTCGTAGCGGTCGGTCGCGGGGCGGCCGCCACCGGGGGCCGAACTGCCCTGTGCGGGCCGCCAGAAGGCGAGCGGGTCGGAGACCACCTGCTCGCGCAGCGCGGTCAGGGTGCGGGTGATGCGCTCCAAGTCGTCGCCCGAGGGATGCTCCCCCGGTCGTACGCCGACGGAGTGCGCGAGCTGGCGGGTGCGGGCCAGCTCGGCGGCGAGCAGGTCGATACGGGCGGGCAGCGCGGACCACACCGCGTCGGCGGCGACGACCATGTCGAGGGAGTGCGCGTACAGGTCGTTCATCCGGGCCACGAGCTCTTCGAGGGTGAAGCGCTCGGTGAGCCTGGCGGGGCCGGTGATCGAGGAGGACGCGCCCGACGAGGTGCCGCCCGCGACGGTCACTGACTCGCCGCGCAGCAGCTCGGTCAGCTCGAAGAGGTCGTCCCGGCTGGGCCAGCGTCTGCGCTCGCGCACCTCGTGTGCCGCGCGCAGGGCGCCTGCGTAGGCGTCGAAGTAGGCCCAGAGCAGGGTGATCCGGGATTCCGTGGCCGTCCAGCGCTCCTCGGTGACGCCGGTGAGCCCGGCACCTTCGAGTAGGCGGCGGCCCGCGTGGTCCTGGAGGGCGAGGAGCGAGGTCTCGATCGCCTCGTGCTCGGCGTCGAGCCGCGCCAGCGCACGGTCCACCTCGTCCCGGTCCATCACCGGACCGGGGGGTCCCGTGACGCTCATCGATCACCTCTCCGCTCTGCGTTGCCGTGACTCTTCGGCCGGGGACTCTCCGGCCGTGGACGCTTCAGTCGTACCAGGTCGGTCGTCCGCTCCGGGTCAGTCCCGGTACTCGGGGTCCGGCGGGCCCGGCGACTTGCCGAGGCCGCCCTCGAGCCACTTGTCGTAGGACTTCTCCCAGCCGTTCTTCGTGTCCTTGCGGTAGTCGTCGAGGACCTTGTTGACCCGGCGGACCAAGTCGTCCGAGCCCTTCTTCATCGCCACGCCGTAGTGCTCGGTGGTGAACGGCTCCTCGCCCTTGAGCTCGACCGTCGGGTCCTGTGCGGCCTGGCCCGCGGCGAGCGCGCTGTCGGTCACCACGGCGTCCACCTCGCCGAGCTGGAGCCGGACCAGGCAGTCGAGCTGGTTGGGCACCGTGGTGGAGATGTCGGCGCCGAAGTTCTTCTTCTTGAGCTCGTCCTCGGCGATGGAACCGGAGGCGGTGCAGATCTTCTTGCCGGCGAGCGAGGAGTTGTAGCCGGTGATGTCCTTCCGCTTCTTCGGGGCGAGGACCTGCTGGCCCGTCTCGAAGTACCCGGTGGAGAAGTCGACGTCGTCCAGGCGCTCGCAGTTGACGGTCATCGTGCGGACGACCATGTCGACCTGGCCGCTCTGGATCGCCTCGATGCGCTGGTTGGTCGGTATGGCGCGGAAGACGATGGCGTCGCGGTCGCCGAAGATCTCCTCGGCGATCTCCCGTGCGAGGTCGATGTCGAAGCCCTCGAGCTCGCCGCCCGCCTTGTTCGGGTCGCGGTAGCCCCAGCGGTAGCTGTTCTGGTCGACGCCGACGACGAGCTTCTTGATCTCGCGGTTCTTGATCCGGTCGATCGTCGGACCGTCCTTGGGGGAGGGGCTCAGGCTGCGGTCGTTGCAGTCGTCGGCCTCGGCCCGCGCGGGCGCGGCCACCGTGGCGACCGGGCCGCCGCGGTCCGCGCCGCCGTCCCCTTCGCCGCCTCTGTCCGGCAGGGCCAGCACGAGCGATCCCGTCAGGGCGCAGGCGAGACCCATCGCGCCCACACCGCCCCAGCCGCGCAGCCTGGCCGTGCCGCGTCGCGTCCGCATCGTCTGCGCGCCCCCTCTCACCTCTGGCCCCGTCACCGGTACTCCGAAAGCCTGCGGCCGATGCCGAGCACGGCGGCCGCCGCGGCCAGGACGGCGAGGACGGCGGCACCGATCGCCAGTCCGTCCATGGCGCCCCTGCCGTCCTTCGCCGCCTGCTTGAACTCGCGCTGTTCGTGCGCCAGGGCCCGGTCCAGGGCCGCGTCCACGTTGTCGAAGCACTCGCCGGTCGGCTCGTCGCCCTTGGCGCCGATGACCTTGTCGAGCGCTCCCTGGTAGTCACCGGAGTCGTCGCTGGAGCGGGCCACCTTGTGGCGGTCCTTCCAGACGCCCACGTTCTTCGCGGCCTCGGCGACAGGGTTCTCCCCGGCGTCGTCGTCGGCGAGCTCCGCCGCCCTGCCGAGCAGTCCGCTGTCGGCGCCGCCCAACTGCTTCATCTGCGCGCGGTACGCCACGTCGAACTTGTCCTCCGACTCGCCGCGCACCTCGGTGGTCTCTGCGCCGCGGCTGACCAGGGTGAGGTTCTCGTTGCCCCGGGCCTTCAGGGAGCTGATGCGGGCGTCGTTGAGGACGTTCAGGGAGCGCACGCCGTCGTCGTACGACTCGTTGAGGCCCGAGCGCGCGACGGTGTGGCCGACGACGAGCCAGAGCAGCACGACGGTGGCGGCCGCGGTCGCGGCGAGCAGTCCGTGGTTGAACACCCGGTTCGTACGACGGTAGTTGCGGCGCTGGGCCCAGCCGAGCGCGGCGAGGGCGAGGACGCCGAGGGCGATGGCGAACCAGGGGTACGGCTTGGCGTTTCCGTAGTCGGAGCTCAGCCGTTCGTTCTCCGCCTTGTAGAGCTTCTCGGCGGCCGGGAGCATCTGCGTCTGCATCTTGTCGTTCGCGTACCGCAGATAGGCGCCGCCCAGCGGGAGGCCCTGGCGGTTGTTGGCGCGGGCGCGCTCGATCAGGCCCGTGTACTCGGGGAGGAGCTTGTTCAGCTTGCCCACGGAGGTGGCGGACGACGAGCCCGAGCCCGCGTTCGACGCGGCCTTCGCCAGCTTCTCGGAGGCCCGCTCGATGTCCCTCTCGTACCGGGCGCGGACCGCGGCGGGCTCCTGGCCGCCCGCGAGGAAGCCACTGGAGGCCGCCGTGTTGGCGTCCGCCAGCGAGCGGTAGATGGCGGCGGCGTCGGCGCTCAGCGGCTGGCTGCGGTGCAGCACGTCGTCCGCGGCGGCCGAGCGCTCCGTCATCTGCCAGGTGGTGACCGCCCCGAACGCCACGACGAGCAGGGCAAGCACGGCACCGATGATGCGCAGCTTGCCCGGCTCCGTGGTCGCGGCGGCGCGCAGCCGGTCGACGCCCTCGGACCAGGCGGTGCGGCGGCGTGCGGGGACTGGGGCGGTGGTGGCTGTGGCGGGCGGGGCGGGCGGCATACCGGATGCCTGCGGCGTGCCCGGTGCCTGCGACGCGCCCGGTGCCTGCGGCGGCACGGTCGGCATCGTCGGCACGGGCTGTCCCGGCGCCTGCGCGGGTACGGCCGGCACCTGCGCGGGAACAGCCGGTGCCTGCCCGGGCGGGCCCGGCGGCACCGCGCCGCCGTTCGGCGGATGTGTCACCTTGCCTCGACCTCCCCCTCGGTCATCGGACGGTTGTCTCCGCCCGGCACGCGCGGAGCGGGAAGAAGTGCACGGCCGCAAGTATTGCCGCAGGGACTGACATCCGCACAGGCCTTGACTCGATCTTGTACGGATCCCTGCCTCGAACTCCCTGTTCTGGAACACGAGATTGAGAGGTGTTCGGTTCCCGCCCGCGCGCACGGCTCGGAAGGGAAGCGGTCAGTGGCCGCTCACGCCCCCCTCGTAATGCGTCCGCACGCGCGCGTGCACCTCGGCCGGCGCCCCCACCTGGTCGAGTCCGAGGAGCGCCGCTCCGAGCACGGGACGCGCGGTGACCACCCGCGGCACCGCCTTGGGCGCCCGCTCGGCGAGCAACATCCGCACCCCGTCGTCCAGTTGCGGGTGGCGCGCGGCGAGGACGCTGCCGCCGAGCAGTACCGGGGCCTCCTCGTCGAGCAGTCCGAGCCGCTCCAGGGCCACGGCCGCCATGGCCACGACCTCCTCGGCCATCCGGTCCACCAGCGACCGCGCCACCGGGTCGCCCGCCGCCGCGGTGGCGAAGAGCACCGGCGTCAGCTCGTGCCGCCGGACCGCCGGGACACGGCCCAGGTGCAGCGCCTCGATCAGCGCGTACATGGAGACCAGGCCGAAGTGCGCGGGCAGCGTCTCGCGCAGCGCGGTCGGCCCGCCCCGGCCGTCCTCGGCGCGCGCCGCGTGCCACAGCGCCTCCTCGGCGAGGCCCCCGCCCCCGCCCCAGTCTCCGGAGATGCGGCCGATGGCGGGGAAGCGGGCGGTGCGCCCGTCGGGGAGCATGCCGACGCAGTTGATGCCCGCGCCGCACACCACGGCGACACCGCGCGGCTCGGTGTCCTCCAGGAGCCCGGCGCGCAGGACGGCGAAGGTGTCGTTGCGCACGTCGACCGAGGCGCCCCACGCGCGCCGCCGCAGCGCGTCCGCCAACTCCCGCTCCTCGACGGGCAGATCGGCGTTGGCGAGGCACGCGGACACATGGCCCACGGAGTCGACACCGGCCTCGGCGAACGCCCGCGTCACCGCCTCCGCGAGCACGTCCACGGCGGTCTCGACGCCCACCTTCGGCGGCTGGAACCCGCCGCCGCGGGCCGCGCCGACGACCTGCCCGTCGGCCGCGACCACCGCGACGTCGGTCTTGCTGTTGCCCGCGTCGATCGCGAGCACGCTCGTGCCTACGCCCACGCCAGGTGCTCCCGGTTGTGCGCGATCAGGCTGTCGGTGAGCTGCTCGGCGTACGCGTACTGGCCGACGAGGGGGTGGGCGAGCAGCGCCTTGAAGACGCGGTCGCGGCCGCCGTGCAGCGCGGCCCGCAGGGCGAGGTCCTCGTACGCGGTGACGTTCGCGATGAGCCCCGCGTACAGCGGGTCGAGCTCCGGCACGGCGAGCGGCCTGGCGCCCGACCCGTCCACCGCGGCCTGCACCTCGATGACCGCGTCGTCGGGCAGGAACGGCAGCGTGCCGTTGTTGACGGTGTTGACCACCTGGTGGGGGCTGCCGCCGTTGTCGAGCAGCGAGGCCGCCAGGTCCACGGCGGCCTCCGAGTAGAAGGCGCCGCCGCGCTTGGCGAGCAGCTCGGGCTTCTCGTCGAGCGCCGGGTCGCCGTACATCTCCAGCAACTGGCTCTCCATCGCGGCGACTTCGGCGGCGCGCGAGGGCTTGGTCCGCAGTTCGTCGACCACGGCGTCGTGCTGGTAGTAGTAGCGCAGGTAGTACGAGGGGACGACGCCGAGGCGGTCGACGATCGCACGAGGCATGCGCAGATCCTCGGCGACCGCGTCCCCGTGCTCGGCGAGCAGCTTGGGCAGGATGTCCTCGCCGCCGGGGCCCCCGAGGCGTACGCCCGTCTCCCACGTCAGGTGGTTGAGGCCCACGTGATCGAGGTGCACCTCACCCGGCGCGACGTCGAGCAGCTTCGCGAACTTCCGCTGGAAGCCGATCGCCACGTTGCACAGGCCGACGGCCTTGTGTCCGGCCTGGAGCAGCGCCCGCGTGACGATGCCCACGGGGTTGGTGAAGTCGATGATCCACGCGTTCGGATTGGTCCGGCGCACGCGCTCGGCGATGTCGAGGACGACGGGCACGGTGCGCAGGGCCTTCGCGAGGCCGCCCGCGCCGGTCGTCTCCTGGCCGACGCAGCCGCACTCCAGCGGCCAGGTCTCGTCCTGCTGACGTGCCGCCTGCCCGCCGACACGCAGCTGCAACAGCACCGCGTCGGCGTCCGCGACGCCCGCGTCCACGTCGGACGTGGTGACGATGCGGCCCGGGTGGCCCTGCTTGGCGAAGATGCGCCGCGCGAGGCCGCCCACCAGCTCCAGACGGTCGGCCGCCGGGTCCACGAGGACGAGCTCCTCGATCGGCAGGGTGTCCCTCAACCGTGCGAATCCGTCGATGAGTTCGGGTGTGTAGGTCGACCCTCCGCCGACCACTGCGAGCTTCATATCGGTTCTCAGCCCTTTACTCCGGTGAGGGTGACGCCTTCGACGAAGGCCTTTTGTGCGAAGAAGAAGACGATGATGACGGGGGCCATGACGAGCAGGGTCGCCGCCATGGTCATGTTCCAGTTGACGCTGTGGGCGCTCTTGAACGACTCCAGGCCGTAGCTGAGCGTCCAGGCGCCGGGGTTCTGGGCCGCGTAGATCTGCGGTCCGAAGTAGTCGTTCCAGCAGTAGAAGAACTGGAAGAGCGCGATGGCGGCGATGCCGGGCTTCGCCATCGGTACGACGATCTTCACCATGGTGCGGAACTCGCCGCACCCGTCGACCTTCGCCGACTCGATGTACTCCTTGGGGATGGTGAGGAGGAACTGCCGCAGCAGGAAGATCGAGTACGCGTCACCGAACGCCATCGGGATGATCAGCGGCCACAGCGTGCCCGACAGGTGGAACTGCTGCGCCCACACCAGGTACATCGGGATCACGATGACCTGCGGCGGCAGCATCATCGTCGAGATGACCAGCAGCATCGCCGTACGCCGGCCGCGGAAGCGGAACTTGGCGAGCGCGTACGCCACGGGGATCGCCGAGCAGACGGTGAAGAGGGTGCCGAGCCCCGCGTACAGGAGCGAGTTGCGCCACCAGTCGAGGAAGCCCGGCGTCTCGAACACGGCCTTGTAGTTCGACCACTGCCAGGAGTCGGGCCACAGCTCGCCGCTCATCGCCTGCGAGTCGCTCATCACCGACGTCAGGAAGACGAAGACGAACGGCAGGACGAACAGCAGGGCGACGGCTATGGCGACGCTGTGCACGGCGATCCAGTGCAGGATCCGCTTGCGGCGGGCGCGGGCGGCGGCGGGCCCTCTGGACGCCGGGGCAGTGTGTTCGGGCGCTGTGGCGGGCGCGCTCAGAGTCGTGGAAGTCATCGGAATCCTCAGTCCTCCGCCGCGAGCAGCCCGGAGCGCTTGCGCATCAGGAGCATCGTCACGGCCATGGCGATGGCGAAGAGCACGAGCGAGAGCACGCACGCCGCACCGGTGTTGAAGTTCTGGAAGCCCATCTGGTAGACGAGCTGGGGGACCGTGAGGGTCGAGTGGTCCGGGTAGCCGGGCTGGATGACGGAGCCGGGCCCGATGTTGACGCCGGAGGCGACCTTCCCCGCGACCAGGGCCTGCGTGTAGTACTGCATGGTCTGCACGACGCCCGTGACCACCGCGAACATCACGATCGGCGTGATCGCGGGCCAGGTGACGTAGCGGAACTTGGCGAACGCCCCGGCGCCGTCCAGGTCGGCCGCCTCGTACTGCTCCTTGGGCACGTCCAGCAGGGCGGCCATGAAGATCACCATCAGGTCGCCGATGCCCCACAGGGAGAGCAGCACCAGCGAGGGCTTGGCGGTGTCGGGATCGTTGAACCAGTTGGGCCCCGAGATCCCGACCGCGCCGAGTACCTCGTTCACCGGCCCCGTGCCCGGGTTCAGCAGGAAGACGAAGGCCACCGTGGCGGCCACCGGCGGGGCGAGGTACGGGATGTAGAAGGCGGTACGGAAGAACCCGACCCCCGTCTTGATCTTCGTGATGAGCAGCCCGAGCGAGAGCCCGAAGACCACCCGCAGCGCCACCATGATCACGACCAGCCAGAGCGTGTTCCACAGGGCCGGGCCGAACAGGGGCATCTGGTCGAACACGTACTTCCAGTTCCTGAGGCCCACGAAGGTGGGCTCCTTGATCTGGTTGTAGTGCATGAACGAGAAGTAGACGGTGGCGATCAGCGGATACGCGAAGAAGACGCTGAAGCCGACCAGCCAGGGGGAGAGGAAACCGAGTGTGCGCAGTCTGCGGCGCGCGGGGTTGGAGAGAGTCAGTGCCATGGGTCGGGGTCCTCAGCTCTTCGACTGGAGGGTGTCGGCGTCGATCTGCTCGTCGAGCTTCTTCAGACGCCCTCGCAGATCACCCACGCGCCCGGACTCGACGGAGTACGAGAAGTCCTGCAGCGAGACGACGTAGGCGCCGCCGTTGACGGAGGGCGGCAGCGCCTTGCTGTGCTTGTTCGCCAGGATGTCGAAGAACGTCCGGAAGGTCGGATCGGCGTCCAGATCGGGGGAGTCGAGCGCCGCGAACGTGGAGGGCACGTTGTGGATGGCGTTCGCGAAGCTCACGACCTGCTTCGTGTCCGCGGTCAGGAACCGCACCAGCTCCCACGCGGCGTTCTGGTGCTTGCTGCTGTGCGCGATGCCAGCGACGGTGCCGGTGATGAAGCCCCGCCCGTACGTGTCGGCCTGGTCGTCGGGAACGGGCAGCGGCGCCACGTCCCAGTTGAACTTCGCCTTCGCCTCGTTCAGCATCAGCCCGCGCCACTCGCCGTCCAGGAGCATGGCGACCTTCCCGGTCAGGAAGGCGTTCTGGCTGGACATCTCGTCCCCGAAGGTCAGCCGGAACTTCTCCAGGTCACCGAACCCGCCCTGGGCGGCCGCGAGCCGGCGCGTGGTCTTGAAGAAGTCGTACGTCGAGGGGTCCTCGGCGAGTCGCGAACCACCCTTGGCGTCGAAGTACTTCGGCCCCCACTGAGCGAAGAGCCGGTCCGGGCTGTTCTGGTAGAAGCGGAAGCTGGGCATGTACCCGACCCGCTTGTACGAGCTCTTGCCGTTGCGCGCGGTCAGCTTCTCGGCGGCCCGCTCGAACTCGGACATCGTGCGGGGCGCGCGCTTGATGCCCGCCTCGTCGAAGGCGTCCTTGTTGTAGTACATCCCGAAGGCGTCCGCGAGCAGCGGCAGGGCGCACTGGTTGCCCTGGTAACTCGTGTAGTCCAGAAGTGTCTTGGGGAAGGTCTTGCGCTTGTCCAGCCCCGTCTTCTTCATGAACGGGTCGAGGTTCACCCACATCCCGGAGTCGCAGTACTGGCCCACGTTGTTGGTGGTGAACGACGACACCACGTCCGGGGCCTTTTCGCCGCCCGCCCGCAGGGCCTGGTTGATGGTCTCGTCGGAGACGTTCCCGGTGGCCTTGACCTCGATGTTCGGGTGCAGCTTCTCGAAACGGTCGATGCTGTCGTTGACGGCCTTGACCTCGCCGGGCGTCGCCCAGCCGTGCCAGAACTTCAGGGTGACCGGCTTCGTGGGGTCGTCGTTCGCGCTGCCGACGCTCGGGTTGGCGCAGCCGGAGAGCAACAGACCGGCTGCGGCGAGCGCCGCGGACGCGCAGGTGGGCATGCGCCATCGCGGCATGGCGGGCTTCCTTTACGAGGAGGGGAGTTGGCGGAGTTACGGGGAAGGGGGGTGGCTCAGGCGGTGTCGAAGACCTGATCGCGGGCCTGGGTGAGGGCCGAGCGCAGGGCGCCGGTGAGAATCGGGTCGCCGTCGAGTTCGCTGACGCGGATGAGCGGGCGGGGCAGCGCGAGACCGGTGAGCTCCTCCTCCACCCCGAGGCGCAGCTTGTCGCCGCCCGCCTGGGCCACCGAGCCGGAGAGCACGACGAGTTCGGGGTCGACGACGGCGACGACCGCGGCGATGCCGGTGGCGATGCGCCGCGCCACTTCGCGGAGCGCGACGTCGTCGGCCATGACCTCCGCCAACGTCGCCTTCTCGCCCGTCAGTTCACGCACGACGTACGCGGATACGAGGCTTTCGAAGCCGCCGGCGCCCCCGCCGTACTCGGAGCCGCCGCGTGCCAGCGGGGCGCCCGGCAGCGGCATGTAGCCGATCTCGCCCGCGCCGCCGGTCGCGCCGCGCAGCAGGGTGCCGCTGAGCACGATGGCGGCGCCGACGCCCTCGTCGAGCCAGGTCAGCACGTAGTTGTCGTAGTCCTGGGCGGCGCCCTCGTACTGCTCGGCGACCGCCGCCAGATTCACGTCGTTCTCGATGTCGACGGGCGTGCCGAGGACGGCGGCGAGGTCGTCGCGCAGTGTCCGCGAGTGCCAGCCCGGCAGGTGCGGGGCGTAGCGCAGCTGGCCGGTGTGCGGGTCGATGGCGCCGGGGGTGCCGATGACGGCGGCCCGCAGGTCCGCGTGGCCGAGCCCCGCCTGGCCCAGGGCGCCGTCGACGGCCTCGGCGACCAGCTGTGCGGTGCGGTGGCGCACGTCTTCGGCGACGGCGTCGGCCTCCACGCGGGCCTGGCCGAGCACGGTGCCGGTGATGTCGGCGACGAGCGCGGTGATGCCGGTCGGGTCGGCGGACAGCGCGGCGACGTGACCGGCGCGCGGGTCGACCTCGTACAGCAGGGCGTTGGGGCCGGGGCGGCCGCTGAGGCTGCCCGTGGTGTGCACGAGGCCGGCGGCTTCGAGCCGGCCCAGGAGCTGGGAGGTGGTGGGCTTCGACAGCCCGGTCAGCTCGCCGATGCGGGTGCGGGTGAGGGGGCCGTGCGCGACCAGGAGGTCCAGCACGGCGCGGTCGTTCATGGCGCGCAGGACGCGCGGCGTGCCCGGGGTACCCGGAGTCACCGGGGAGCTGCCTGCTGCCATCACGACACCTGCCTCTCGGCTGCCCGTACGGTAACGGCCGCCGTAACTGTTAGGAAACTTTCCAGTTGGTGAGGACGGTACGGGTGGCGTGAACAGGGCGTCAATAGTGGGCGCGGTCGGCTTTGGTGGGCCCGCGTCTTCGATGGTTACCGGGGCCGCCCGGTTTTCAGCGGATTGTGGCGCCTCTGAGCCAGCAGTAAAGGGGGGCACCAGCAAAGACGCAGGCCCCCCGACGTCACGCTACTTAGACAGGTTCGGCGCGGGCGGCGGCGGAGGTATGGGGGAAGCCGCCAGGGACTGGGGAGACGTGGCGGAGGCGTACGCGGAGGGCGCCGCGACGGCGGCGGACGGGTCGGGGGCGTCCTCCTGGGCCGCCAGCGGCAGGCCGCCCACGATGCGGATGCCCGCCTCGTCGAACGCCTGCTTGATGCGCCAGCGCAGCTCCCGTTCGACCCCCAGGGACTGCCCCGGCATCGTCTTCGCCGAGACGCGGACGACCATCGAGTCGAGGAGGACGCTGTCCAGGCCGAGGACCTCCACCGGGCCCCACAGCTTCTCGTTCCACGGCTCGTCCTTCGCCATGGTCTCGCCGACCTCGGCCAGCGTCGCCTTCACCTTGTCCAGGTCCTCGTCAGGACGGACCGTCACGTCGACGCCGGCCGTGGACCAGCCCTGGGAGAGGTTGCCGATGCGCTTGACCTCGCCGTTGCGGACGTACCAGATCTCGCCGTTGTCGCCGCGCAGCTTCGTGACGCGCAGGCCGACCTCTATGACCTCGCCGGAGGCCACACCCGCGTCGATCGAGTCACCCACGCCGTACTGGTCCTCGAGGATCATGAAGACGCCGGAGAGGAAGTCCGTGACGAGGTTGCGCGCGCCGAAACCGATCGCGACACCCGCCACACCCGCCGACGCGAGCAGCGGGGCCAGGTTGATCTCGAACGCGCTGAGGACCATCAGTCCGGCCGTGCCGAGGATCAGGAACGAGGCGACCGAGCGCAGGACCGAGCCGATCGCCTGCGAGCGCTGGCGGCGGCGCTCCACGTTCACCAGGAGCCCGCCGAGCGCCGTGCCGTCCACGGCCTGCGCCGTGCGGTTCATGCGGTCTATCAGCTTGGTGATGGCGCGGCGCACCAGGACGCGCAGGACGACGGCGATCGTGACGATGAGCACGATGCGCAGGCCGATACCGAGCCACGTGGACCAGTTCTGCTCGACCCAGCTGGCCGCGTTCGTGGCGCTCTCCTGGGCGTCCTCGAGCGTGGGCGGCTTGGTCGTTGGCGTGTCGTCCGGGTCCGTTCCGGCTGCCGACAGGACGGACAAGAACACGGCGGGTACCTCCAGGTATCGCGGCCTGCCCGGCGAACGAAGAACCGCCATCGAAGCGGAACCGGGGGAACCGGGCAGACACACCACACTAACGGGGCATCGTGTGTGGATCGTTGTCATGTTCGAGGGAGAGACAGTGCTCACTCGGGAAGAACCCAGGGGAGAAGGAGAAAGGCAATCCGGTGCTGTCCCTGTCATGCCCACTGTGGTCGAAAACACTTCAAGGCCGTTACGGGGACATGCTGGCGTTACGACCAGGCATGAGGGGAGACTGGCGTCAGATCGTCCCGGCGCGAGCCACGCGCCGCCGGCGTACAGGGAGGCATCCGTGCCGCATGTCTTGGTCCTCAACGCGTCGTACGAGCCCCTCGGCGTCGTACCGCTCCGCCGCGCGCTCGTCCTCGTCCTGGAGAACAAGGCTCTCTGCCTCGAGGAATCCGGCGCCTTCATGCACAGCGCAACTCGCACCGTCCCCGCACCCAGCGTGGTCCGCCTCAAGCGGTTCGTCCGGGTCCCTTACAGGGGGCCCGTTCCTCTGACCAGGCGGGCGCTGTTCGCCCGCGACGGCGGTCGGTGCATGTACTGCGGTGGCGTCGCAACCAGCGTCGACCACGTCATTCCCAAGAGCCGGGGCGGCCGGCACGCCTGGGACAACGTGGTGGCTTCCTGCCGCCGCTGCAACCACGTCAAGGCCGACCGGCACCTCATGGAGCTCGGCTGGCGGCTGAGGCACAAGCCCGCGCCGCCCTCGGGCCTCGCGTGGCGCATCATCGGGACCGGACATAGGGATCCGCGCTGGCTGCCGTACTTGCAGCCGTTCGGCGCGGACGACGCGATGGCTCGGATCGACGGCATTTCTGCCTAGCAATCGATCCGGGCCTTTGTTGTACCTGCGTAGAAAAGTCTGAGCGTGCTCAGGGCGTACGCGGTTGTCGGTGATCCCCGGCCACCGCGTACGCCTCCACGGACCAGAGCGAGTAGCCGAAACGCGTGCCCCGCTCGTCGCCCTGCACGCGGATGTAGCGAGTGCCCGGCGCGTCCATGCGGACCGCCTCGCGGCCGCCCCTGCCGTCCCGCACGGTCGCCGCCGTGCGCCAGGTCCGGCCGTCGGCGGAGGTCTGTACGCGATAGCCCGCCGCGTACGCGTCCTGCCAGCGCAGCACCACCTGGCCGAGCCTGACCGGCTCCGCGAGCTCCGCCTGCCACCACGCGCCGTCCTCGGCCGGGGACGACCAGCGGGTCTTCGGGTCGCCGTCGACGGCTCCCGACGCGGGGAAGTCCTTCGTCTCATCGCCCGACGACGTCGCCTTGGCGCCGCGCGCCAGGTCGGGCCCGGCGGTACGGGGGAAGGCACGGACCGAGACCGTACGGGTCTCGTCACCGAAAGCCAGCGCGATCTCGTACGTCCCCGCGCGCGAGCCCGCGGGGACCGTGATGTCGACCGGTACGCCGACCTCCGTGCCGCGCGGCAGCGTGGACCCCTCGGGAACCCGCACCTCGACGCCCTTCGGAGCCTTCACCCGCAGCCGCCCCCTGACGTCGCCGGGGCGCAGCGAGAGCAGCTTCGCGGAGACCCGCAGCGGGCCGCCGCCGATCTCCGCGTCCGCCTCGGCGCGGGACAGCGACAGGCGGGCGGCGGGGGTGTCGGCGAACCAGGGCACGAGGTGGCGGACGGTGCCGTCGGCCGAGACGGCCCGCACCGCGTCGGCGCGCACGCCCGCGCCGGGTCCGCCGCCCCTGCCCTTCGAGGCGTTGTTCTTCGTGAGGTCGAGTTCGGTGAAGCCGGTGCCGGAGAGGGCGCCGAGCCGCTGCCAGCCCCTCCCCGGGACGTGCGCCTCGACGGTGCCCTTCGTACCGGGGTCGGTCAGCGCCGTCACCGCGGCGAGCGTCCGGTCGCGCCCGAACCGGGCCGTCGCACCGTCCGAGGCCCGCTTCCCCCTGGTCCCCGCCCACATCTCGTACGCCTTCTGCGCGCGCGCCAGGAACGGGTCGAGCACGCCTTCGCCGACGGTGACGCCGCTCCTCTTCAGGTCCTTGCGGAGCTTCGTCAGGGCGCGCGAGCCGCGCCAGGCGGCCGCGCCGTCGCCGGCGGACTGGGCGGTCAGCAGGTCGACCGCGGTCTCGCCCGCCTCGCCGTAGCGCGCCAACTGCTCGATCCAGGGGCGTACTTCGTCGTCGAGCTCGCTGTCGGCGAGACGCTCGGGCGCCTCCCGCATCACGGTGAAGGCGGCACGCAGGCTCTTCGCGGCACGGTCGTTCCGCGCCCGGTCCGTCGTCGTACGGGCGCGCCAGAAGTCGCTCATGAGCGGCCGCAGGTACGCCGACTCGTCGGCGCCGAGCACGGACGAGGCGTCGTTGCCCGCGAGGGCCCGCAGCGCGCCCCGCGCCTTCGCGTCGCCGCCCGCGAGGTCGTCGATGGCGGCGAGCCAGGACTCGTGGGGGCGGTAGGCGCGCGGGTTCCAGGCGTAGTCGGCGGCCGTGAAGAGGGGGATGCGGGAGGCGGACGGCTGCTCCATGGCGTTGCCGAGAAGAGCGGCCGAGCCGGTGGCGACGGCGGGCTCGCGGCCGGTGTAGGGGCCGAGGAAGATACGGTCCTGCGCGAAGTCGTTGACCGGGTAGTTGTCCATCGTGACCAGCGGGTGCGGGCCGAACGCCTCGCGTGCGCCCGCGAGCTCGCGCCCGGTGATGGTCCGGGGGACCACGCCGACGCCCGTCCAGGCCACCTCGACACGCTGGTCCAGCGCGCGCGAGAGGGCCGCGCGGTACTCGGTCGTGCCGTCCTGGAAGTACTCCGTCGGCATCAGGGAGAGCGGTTTCGCGCCCCGGTGGCGCGCGGCCAGGTGCGCGGCGACCGCGTTGGCGACGCGGGCCTGCGCCTTCGCGGCGGCATCCGGCCCGGAACCGAAGGTCTCGGCGTCCTGCTCGCAGTGCCACTCGCTGTAGCTGACGTTCTGGAACTGCAACTGGAAGGCGCGCACCCCGAGCGCCCACATGGCGTCGATCTTGCGCGTGAGATCCCTGACGTCCCGTTCGGACGACAGGCACATGGCCTGACCGGGCGAGACCGCCCAGGCGAGCGTGACGTGGTTGGCCCTGGCGCGCCGTGCCAGGGCGCGGAAGTCGGCGCGCTGGTCCGCGGGGTAGGGCTCGCGCCAGCGCGCCTGGCGGTAGAGGTCGTCGCCGGGGGCGTAGAGGTACCGGTTCTGCTTGGTGCGCCCCATGAAGTCGAGCTGGGCGAGGCGCTGCTCGCGCGTCCAGGGCGTGCCGTAGAACCCCTCGGTCAGGCCGCGCACGGCGGTGCCCGGCCAGTCCCTGATCTCGACGCCGGGGACGAGGCGGGTGCCGCGCGCGCCGCCGGTGATCTGCCGCAGGGTCTGCACGCCGTGGAAGAGACCGTCCTCGCCGGCTCCCGCGAGGGCGACGGTGTCCCGTCCGCCGACACGGCCGACCGCGAGGCGGTACCCGCCGGACGGCAGGTCACCGCGCTCACGGGCGCCGAGGGCCCGCAGCGCCCGGTCGGCACCGGCCCCACCGGCGCGGACGACGAGGGTGCCGTCCGCGGGCAGCGGGTCACCGTCGCGCACCTCGGTGATCCGCCGGGCGCCGGCGTCGCGGAGGAGGGCGCGGAGGGCTTCCAGGGCGTACGGGTCGGAATCGGCGCCGTCCGCCCGGCTCTGCGTGTTTCCGTGGTCTCCGTGGGTTCCGTGGTCTCCGTGGGTTCCGCGCGTCCCGCCGTCGGCCGTGACGAGCACGACGTCGTCGCCGACGGTGACGGCGCTGCCCGCCGCCTTCATCGACTGGGGGCGCGGCCAGACGGACGGCGGGCCGGAGTCGCCCTCGCGGTCGCCCTTGCCGCCGTCGGGCGTCGTCGCGGGAACGCCGGGCCGGCCGGGCGCTCCCGGGGCCGCGAGGACGCCGGGGGCGCCGCCGAGCGTGCCCGCGATCACGGCGACCGCGACGGCGGCCGCGCCCTTCCTGCGCCGCAACTGCACGGCCCTCGCCCCTGTCCTCGTTCCTGGGGCCCCCGAGGTCCCCTGTGCCACATGTGGCAGTGAGCCCACCACTGAGGCGGCGGAGGTGTCAACGGGGACGGGTACCGGGCGGGGGATTCTTCGCGGAACCTGCGCCAATCACCGGGCCGGGAGGTTAAAAGGGTCTCGGCGCGACCCGGGGCGGTCCCGGTGAGGCGGCGCGCGGCGGCGGACATCCTCGCGGTGGTTCTCCCGGCAATCTTCCCGGCAGCAGGCGGGCCGGAGGAGGTTCTTCCGGGAGCTCCCGGGCCCCGGAGGGACAACTTCCGTGTGCGAAGTGGGTGTGACCAGGGTCACGTTGTGGCACCGTATACGTCTGCGAGTCCGCGCACTGGGTAGGGCTGCCGAGACCTGCCCCCTGAGAAGGAGCTCCCACGTGGCCGCTTCCGCCAATCTTCTGCTGTCCGCGCTCTCCAAACAGGTCTCCCACCCCGACTCGGGCCTCGACGGCTCGTTCTCCTGCGGCTGCATCGAGCCGCCCCTCACCAGCGAACCCCCGCTCGCCGACGCCGCGCCGCTCACCAGCGAGCCGCCCCTCGCCGACGCGGCCCCACTGACCAGCGAACCCACCGCCACCGGTACGGCTTCGGGCCTGGACTCCGCGGGGGTCTGATGGCCCTTTTCCGGTTGGCCGCCTCGTACGGCGTGGCCACCTCCTACTCCCCGTCCCCGGGGCGAACCGTCCCCGCCGAGGACGCCGCGGTGATCGCCGCCCTGGCCGCCCTGGGTGTGGACGCGAGCACTCCGGAAGCGGCCGGGGCCGCACTGGCCGCGCGCGAGGCGGAGCTGTCCGCACGCCTGCTGCCGCCGACGGTGGTGGTGTGGGCGGACGGCCCGCTGCCTCCGTCCCTCGCGGGACTGCCGCCGGGGTCACGGGTACGGGTGGAACTGGAGGAGGGCGGCGGCACGGCCGAGTGGGACGTGCCCGCCCTCACCGGTCCCGCCGGAGCCGGAGCCGGAACCGGAGCCGGAGCATCAGCTGGAGCCGCAGCCGCAGCTGCCGCCGGAGCAGCCGCCGCCGGGTCCCCCCTCGCCTCGTCCGCGGTCGCAGGTTCCGCCGTCGCCGGATTCGCCGTGGCCGCGTCCGCCGCGGCCGGACCGGACGGCGGCCCCCGAAGTGACGGCCCCCGAAGTGACGGCCCCGTAGGTGAGGCGCGGCTCCCCGAGCCCCTGCCGCCCGGAGTGCACCGGCTCCACGTACGGACCCCCGACGGGGCCGAGGCGCAGGCGCACCTCATCAGCGCCCCCCGCCGCGTCAGGACCCCGGGGCGCCGCACGCACGGCCTGCTGGTCCAGCTCTACTCCCTCCTGTCCCGTCACTCCTGGGGCATGGGCGACCTCGGCGACCTCGCCGAGCTGGCCGCCTGGTCCGGCCGGACCCTCGGCACAGGATTCGTCCAGGTCAATCCGCTCCACGCCGCCGTGCCCAGCCCTCCGCAGGGCCCGGGCGGCGACCCCTCCCCGTACCGCCCCTCCTCCCGCCGCTTCCCCGACCCGGTGCACCTGCGCGTCGAGGCGGTCCCGGAGTTCGCGTACCTGCGGGGCGAGGCGCGCGAGCGGGCCGAAGAGCTGTGCCGCCGGGCCGCCCGGCTGCGCGAAGGCGTCCTCGACCAGGACGAGTTGATCGACCGCGACGCGGTGTGGACCCTCAAGCGGGAAGCCCTCGAACTGCTCCACGACGTCCCCCTCGGCCCCGGCCGCCGCGCCGCCTACAACGCCTTCCTCGCCGAGCAGGGCCCCGCCCTGGAGGACCACGCCACCTGGTCGGCCCTCGCCGAGACCCACGGCCCCGACTGGCACTCCTGGCCGGCCGGACTGCGCGACCCGGACTCGCCCGGTACGGCCCGCGCCCGCCGCGAGGCGATGGACCGCGTCGACTTCCACTGCCGCCTCGCCTGGCTCACCGACGCCCAGCTGGCCGCCGCCCAGCGCGCCGCGCGCGAGGCGGGCATGGATATCGGCCTCGTGCACGACCTCGCCGTCGGCGTGCACCCCGGTGGCGCCGACGCGTGGGCGCAGCAGCGGCACTTCGCCCCGCGCATGTCCGTCGGCGCCCCGCCGGACGCCTTCAACGCGCGCGGCCAGGACTGGGGCCTGCCGCCCTGGCGCCCCGACCGCCTCGCCGAGTCCGGCTACGCCCCGTACCGCGCCCTCCTGCGCGGCCTCCTCCGGAACGCCGGTGCGCTCCGGATCGACCACGTCATGGGTCTGTTCCGCCTGTGGTGGGTCCCCGAGGGCCGCGAGCCCACCGGGGGGACGTACGTCCACTACGACGCGGAGGCGATGCTCGCCGTCCTCGTCCTGGAGGCGGACCGCGCGGACGCCCTCGTCATCGGCGAGGACCTCGGCACGGTCGAGCCCGGCGTCCGCGAGTCCCTGCGGGAGCACGGTGTGCTCGGCACCTCCGTGCTCTGGTTCGAGCGGGACTGGGAGGACACCGGCCGCCCGCTGCCCGCCGACGCCTGGCGGGCCGACTGCGTGGCCACCGCCACCACGCACGATCTGCCTCCGACCGCCGCCCGTCTCTCCGGCGGGCACGTCCGACTCCGCCACGACCTGGGCCTGTTGACCCGGCCGCTGGCCCTGGAGCGGGCCGAGGCCGCGGCGGACGTGCGTGAGTGGCTCGGGCTGCTCTCCCGGCTCGGCATGCTGCCCGGCGGCGCCGGCTGCGAGGAGGACGAGATCCGCGCCGTGCACCGCTTCCTGCTGGCCACCCCGGCCCGCATGATCGGCGTCTGGCTCCCGGACGCGGTCGGGGACCGCCGCCCGCAGAACCTCCCCGGCACCTGGGACCAGTACCCCAACTGGCGTCTGCCCGTCGCCGACGCCACCGGACAGCCCGTCACCCTGGAGGAACTCGCCGCGTCCCCGCGGCTGCACGCACTCATGGCGGTGTTCCGCGACGCGGAGGGCAAAGGGGAGGGCCAAGGGGAAGGCAAAGGGGAGCGCGAGGGGGTGTGAGACGGGGTGTGAAAGGAGCGGACGGGGCGAAAGCCCCCGTACGGCACCCCCGGGCGCGCACCGGGTTGAGGAGTTCGCTACGTTGGCACCGTGGACAAGAAGAACGCACTGCGCGCCGGCGCCCTGGCCTCCGGCACGACGCTGATGATGCTGCTCATGTCGTCCCCCGCCCTCGCGGTCGTGCGTGACGACGGTGACGACCCGGGCCCCGGCCTGAGCGTCATCGACACGCTCGGCCTCTACGTGGTCGCGCCCATCGTGCTGTTCCTGGTGATCGCGGGCCTCGTGATGGTCGGCGACAAGTCCCGCAAGCAGCAGAAGCAGGGCTGACCGAAGCTTCGGTATGCACGTCGAGGGCGCCTCTCACTGAGGGCGCCCTCGACGTGCTTCCTGATGCCGTGCTTCTTGATGCCGTGCTTCCTGATGCCGTGCTTCCTGATCAGGGCCTCAGGGCCGTTCGGCCGTCAGATAGCGCTGGAGCGTCGGCGCCAGCCAGTCCGTGATCTCCTCCCGCGTCAGCGCCGCCGACGGCGGGAACCGCAGTACGTACCGCGTCAGGGCGAGACCCAGGACCTGCGCGGCACAGAGCGCCGCCCGCGTCGGCGCCTCGGCCGGGTCGGGGCAGGTCTCGCGCGCCACCGGCAGCAGCTGTTCGCCGAAGACGGCCCGCATGCGCTCCGCCCCCGCCTCATTGGTGATGCCCACCCGGAGCAGCGCGATGAGCACCTCGTCGCCTTCCCACATGCTGAGGAAGTGCGTCACGAGCACCCTGCCCACCTCCTCCCTCGGTACCCGGGTGAAGTCCGGGAGGCGCAGGTCCACCGAGGTGGCGGCGGCGAAGAGCCGCTCCTTGTTGCCGTAGTAGCGCATCACCATCGAGGGGTCGATACGGGCGTCCTTGGCGATGGCGCGGATCGTCGCGCGCTCGTACCCGTCCGCGGCGAAGCGCTCGCGGGCCGCCGCGAGGATGCCGGCGCGGGTGGCGTCGGAGCGCCGGGGCGGCGGGTCGGCGTCGGGGGCGCCGGCAAGTCTCTCGGTCATGCCAACAAACGTAGGCCAACAACTGTTGACAGTCCATAGTCGCGGTTCTACGTTGGCCAACAAGCGTTGACCAACAGGTGTTGGCATCAGGAGGCAGCCATGAACGGCACGACCGGATACATAGGCACCACCGAGAACACGCACACCACCGAGAACACGCACACCACCGAAGACACTCACGCCGCCGGGAGTGCGGTCACGGCTGAGGGTGCGGGCTCCGCGCACTGTGTCGTCGCGGTCGTGGGTGCGGGCCCCACCGGGCTTCTCCTCGCCGGGGACCTCGCCGCCGCGGGCGTGCCCGTCACCCTCGTGGAGAAGCGGCCGCGCGCCATCAGCAACCTCTCCCGCGCGATCATCGTGCACGCCCGCACCTTGGAGCTGCTCGATGCGCGGGGCCTCGCCGACGAGCTGGACGCCATGGGAGGGCCGTTCGGCAGGCTGCGCCTGTTCGACAGCGTCTCACTCGACATGGCGGACCTGCGCTCCCGCTTCAACTACGCCCTGTCCCTGCCGCAGTACGAGGTGGAGCGGGCCCTGGAGCGGCGCGCTGTGGCGGCCGGGGTGCGTTTCGTGTACGGGGCCGAGGTGGTGGGTCTCACCCAGGATGCGCACGGTGTGACCCTCGAAGTCCGCGGTTCCAGCGGCGAGTTGAGCGCGGTCCGGGCCGCCTACGCGGTCGGTGCCGACGGTCTGCGCAGCGGCGTGCGCAAGGCGGTCGGGATGCCCTTCCCGGGCAAGTCCGTCATTCGCTCACTCGTCCTCGCCGACGTCAGATTCACCGAGGAGCCCGAGGGTCTGCTCGCCCTCAAGTCCTCCGGCGATGCCTTCGCCGTCATCGTGCCCTTCTCCGGCGGCTGGTACCGCGTCGCGGGATGGAACCGTTCCCGCGACGTTCCCGACAGCACGCCGATCGACCTCGGCGAGCTCAAGGACATCGTCCGGCAGGTGTTCGGCCGCGACTTCGGGATGCACGGCGCCCGCTGGGTGTCCCGCTTCCACAGCGACGAGCGGCAGGTGCCCGACTATCGCGTGGGCCGGGTCTTCCTCGCCGGGGATGCCGCACACGTCCACTCCCCGGCCGGCGGCCAGGGCATGAACACCGGCCTGCAGGACGCCGCGAACCTGAGCTGGAAGCTGGCCGCCGCCATCAACGGCCGTGCTCCACAAGGCCTGTTGGACTCCTATCAGACCGAGCGGCACCCGGTCGGCAGGGCGGCCATGCGCAGCAGCGGCAGGGTCATCAGGCTCGCGATGGCCAAGCGCCTCTGGACGCTCGCCGCCCGTGCCGCGTTCGCCGCCGCCGTCAAGCACGTGCGCCCCATGCGTGCCAAGCTCGTCGGCCAGGTCACCGGCGTCGGCCTCGCGTACCCGGCCCCGAGAGGTGCCCACCGTCTCGTCGGGCGCCGGGTTCCCGACCTCGCACTCAAGGAGGGGCGGCTCTACGAAGCCCTGCGCGCGGGTGAGTTCGTGCTCGTCTCCCCGGAGGGCGCGGGGCACGCGGCGGGTCGCGCGGTCCCGGCCCAGTGGCGTAGCGCCCGCCGCACGACGCTCCTGGTCAGACCCGACGGGTACGTGGCGTGGGCTGCCGAGGACGCGGACGCGGGGGCGGTGACCGCGGCGCTGAAGGGGCAGGGCCTCGCCTGAAGGATGAATTGTTCACTCCTGCTTCAAAGAACTGGCTAAAAGATTCGATGGACCTGATGAGTCTGGGGGTGTCACGGTGGTCCCACAACGCACCGAGACATCCCCGCCGAGGCGGGGAGGGAGGCAAGGGATACACCGTGGCAGTCCTCGACCGGACCCCCACCCACGCAGCGGCGGCCACGAAAGCGGCCGCCCGCCCCATCGGTATCGGCCTCGCCCTCGCGGCCCTCGCCACGGTCGTCTGGTCGGGCAGCTTCGTCACCTCCCGCGCCCTGCACGACACCGTGCCGCCCATCCAGCACGCGTTCTGGCGCTGGATCATCGCCATCGCCGCGGTCGCGCCGTTCGCGGCACGCCAGACGTGGCGGCAGCGGAAACTGCTCCGCGAGCACCTCAAGTTCCTGCTCCTCGCCTCCCTGCTGGGCGTCACCGTCTACAACACCCTGGTGAACCAGGCGGGCATGACGACCACCGCGGGCAACATGGGCATGATCATGGCCGCGTCGCCCGTCCTGATGGCCGTCTACGAACGCCTCGGCGGCACCCGGCTCGGCGCGCGCCGTGTCACCGGCATGCTCGTCGCCTGCGCCGGAGTCCTGCTCCTGGTCAGCGAGGGATCGCTCGCCATGGACTTCGCGGTCGGCGATCTCTGGATCATCGCGGCCGCGCTCTCCTTCGGCTCGTACAGCGCGCTGCTCAAGCGCAAGCCCGCGGAGATCGGCGGACTTCCGTTCCTCTTCTCGACGTTCGTGCTCGGCGCGCTGATGCTGCTCCCGGTGTTCGTGGCCAGCTACGCCGTCCAGGGCGGTTTCGAGCCCACGGCCGGCACGGTCTCCCCGCTCCTCTACGTCGGCGTGGTGTCGTCCGCGGTCGCCTTCTTCGCCTGGAACAAGGCGATCTCGGTCATCGGCGCCGCCCGCGCCGGGGTCGTCTACTACCTCCAGCCGGTCTGCGTCGCCCTGCTCTCCTTCGCGGTCCTCGGCGAGGCGATGGGATGGCTGCAGGTGCTGTGCATGGGCCTGATCCTGGGCGGGGTCGTGCTCGGCGCGGCCCGCACGAAGTAATGCTTCTGACCAGTCGGTACGTTGGGCTCATGAGCGAGTGGGACATCAAGAAGCTGCAGATCCTGCGCACGTTGAGCGAACGGGGCACCGTCACGGCGGCGGCGCAGGCGCTGCGGATGACGCCGTCGGCCGTCTCGCAGCAGCTGTCCAACCTCGCCAAGCAGCTGGGCGTACCGCTCCTGGAGGCGCACGGGCGGCGGGTCCGGCTCACCGACGCCGCGCATCTGGTGCTGAGGCACGCGGAGGCGGTCTTCGCCCAACTGGAGAAGGCGGACGCGGAGTTGACGGCTTACGCGCAGGGGGAGGCGGGGGAGGTGCGGGTCGGGGCCTTCTCGACCGCGGTGCCCGCGCTCGTCGTGCCGGCCGTGCGGGCGCTGCGGGAGGCGGCGCCCGGCATCTCCGTACGGGTACGGGAGACCGAGGCGGCCCAGGCGTACGAACTCCTCGCGGCCGGCGAGGTCGACATCGCCCTGTCCCTGGCCGTCCAGGCGCCCGCCGAGACCGACGCGGACACGCGGTTCACCAGGGAGTCGCTGCTCGCCGACCCACTGGACGTGGCGCTGCCCGGGGATCACCGGCTGGCATCGGCGGAGGGGCTGCGCCTGGCCGACCTGGCCGCCGAACCCTGGATCTTCGGCGGCAGCGGTCCCTGGTCCGAGATCACCCGGGCGGCGTGCGAGGGGGCAGGCTTCACTCCGGAACAGGCCCACTCGGCCTCCGGCTGGACGGCGATCCTCGCGATGGTGGAGGCGGGGATGGGGGTGGCGCTGGTTCCCCGTATGGCGGCGGTGCGGCGTGACGGGGTCGTCATGCGGGAGCTCTCCGAGGATCATCCGACGCGTCATGTCGTCGCCGCGGTACGTCGGGGCGCGGTGACCGGCACGGCGCTCTCCCGCGTACTCACCTCCCTACGGGAGGCGGTCCCCACACGGCAGCCGTGACCCGGCCCCCACCACCCTCCGCCTGCCGACCGCGCGTGGCTGCCCGCGCAGTTCCCCGCGCCCCTGGAGTGCGTTCCCTGACGTCTTCTGGCTGCGGGTTGTGTGTGGTTGCTCGCGCAGTTCCCCGCGCCCCTGAAACACGCCCCTGCCGTCCTGTGGCTGCGGGTCGTGTGTGGTTGCTCGCGCAGTTCCTCGCGCCCCTGGGGAGTGCGTTCCCTGGCGTCCTGTGGCTGCGGGTTGTGTGTGGCTGGTCGCGCAGTTCCTCGCGCCCCTGGGGAGTGCGTCCCCTGCCGTCCTGTGGTGCGGGTTGTGTGTGGCTGGTCGCGCCGTTCCCCGCGCCCCTGAAACACGCCCCTGCCGTCTTCTGGAGTGCGTCCCCTGCTGCCGGTAGGCAGTCAGGGGCGCGGGGAACTGCGCGGTCAGCCCCCTGCGGCCTGCGGGGAGACGCGGTCCGCAGAGGGGAGGGGCCCGCCCGGTCAGGGCAAGGGCCGAGCGGGGCCGTGCAGGGGGCGCAAGCCCCCGCACGGCCCCGGGAGGCTAGACGTCCGCAGACCGCGCCCGCAGGGCACGCTCGACACCCGCCCGCGACTCCGTCACCAGCCGCCGCAACGCCGCCCCCGGCTCCGCCGAAGCGAGCCACGCGTCCGTCGCGTCCAGCGTCTCCTGGGAGATCTGCAGCGACGGGTACAGCCCCGTCGCGATCTGCTGGGCCATCTCGTGGGAGCGCGAGTCCCACGCCCCCTTGACCGCCGCGAAGAACTTCTCCGCGTAGGGAGCGAGGAGTTCACGCTGGTCGGTCTGGACGAAGCCGCCGATCACCGCCTCCTGGATGGCGTTGGGGAGGGAGTCGGACTCGACGACGGAGGCCCACGCCGCCGCCTTCGCCTCGGCGGTCGGCAGCGCCGCCCGCGCGTACGCCGCGTGCCGCTCACCCGCCGCCGTCCTGTCCCGCTCCAGCTCCGCCGCGATGCCCGCCTCGTCGAGCCGCCCGGTCGCCGCGAGCCGCGCCACGAACGCCCACCGGAGCTCCGTGTCGACGGCGAGGCCGTCCACCGACTCCGAGCCGTCGAGCAGGCGCTCCAGGAGCGACAGGTCCGCGTCCGTGCGGGCCGTCGCGGCGAAGGCGCGGGCCCACGCCAGCTGGTGGTCGCTGCCCGGCTCGGCCGCCCGCAGGTGCTCCAGCGTGGCCGCGGTCCAGCGGGCCAGCGCCGCGTCCCGGCCCGCGGGGGCCGCGTACAGGTCGAGGGCCAGCTTCACCTGGCGGTGCAGCGACTGCACGACGCCGATGTCGGACTCCTTGCCGATGCCGGAGAGGACCAGGGCGAGGTACTCGCGGGTCGGGAGCTCCGCGTCCCGCGTCGTGTCCCACGCCGACGCCCAGCACAGCGCCCGCGGCAGGGACGCCTCGAAGTCGCCGATGTGGTCGGTGACGAAGGCGAGGGACTCGCTGTCCAGGCGGACCTTCGCGTAGGAGAGGTCGTCGTCGTTCAGGAGGATGACCGCGGGGCGGGCCTTGCCCACCAGGGCGTCCACCGCCGTCAGTTCACCGTCGACGTCCAGTTCCACGCGGTCCGTGCGGACCAGTTTGCCGGACGCGTCGTCCAAGTCGTAGAGGCCGATCGCGATGCGGTGCGGGCGCAGGGTGGGCTCGCCCTTCGCGCCCTCGGGGAGCGCCGGGGCCTCCTGCTTGACGGCGAAGGAGGTGATGACCCCGGAAGTGTCGACGTCGACCACCGGGCGCAGGACGTTGATGCCCGCCGTCTCCAGCCACTTCTTCGACCAGGTCTTCAGGTCGCGGCCGCTGGTCTCCTCCAGCGCGCCGAGCAGGTCGGACAGGCGCGTGTTGCCGAACGCGTGCCGCTTGAAGTACGCCTGCACGCCACGGAAGAACTCGTCCTCGCCGACGTACGCGACGAGCTGCTTCAGGACGCTCGCCCCCTTCGCGTACGTGATGCCGTCGAAGTTGACCAGGACGTCGTCCAGGTCACGGATGTCCGCCATGATCGGGTGCGTGGAGGGCAGCTGGTCCTGGCGGTACGCCCACGTCTTCATGGAGTTGGCGAACGTGGTCCAGGAGTGCGGCCACTTCGAGCCCGGCGCGTACGCCTGGCAGGCGGCCTCGGCGTACGTGGCGAACGACTCGTTCAGCCACAGGTCGTTCCACCACTCCATGGTGACCAGGTCGCCGAACCACATGTGGGCGAGCTCGTGCAGGATCGTGGCGGCCCGCACCTCGTACGCGGCGTCCGTCACCTTCGAACGGAACACGTACTGGTCACGGATGGTCACCGCGCCCGCGTTCTCCATCGCGCCCGCGTTGAACTCCGGCACGAAGAGCTGGTCGTACTTCGCGAAGGGGTACGCGTAGTCGAACTTCTCCTGGAACCAGTCGAAGCCCTGCCGTGTCACTTCGAAGATCGCGTCCGAGTCGAGGAACTCGGCGAGCGAGGGACGGCAGTAGATGCCGAGCGGCACCGACTGGCCGCCGGGACCCTCGTACGACGAGTGCACCGAGTGGTACGGGCCGACGATCAGCGCCGTCACGTACGTCGACATGCGCGGCGTCGGCTCGAAGTGCCAGATGTCGTCCTTCGGCTCCGGCGTCGGCGAGTTGGAGATCACCGTCCAGCCGCTCGGCGCCTTCACCGTGAACTGGAACGTGGCCTTCAGGTCCGGCTGCTCGAAGGACGCGAAGACGCGGCGCGCGTCCGGCACCTCGAACTGCGTGTACAGATACGCCTGCTGGTCGACCGGATCGACGAACCGGTGCAGGCCCTCACCGGTGTTGGTGTAGTCGCAGTCGGCGACGACCCGCAGCTCGTTGGGGCCGGCGTGCAGATGCCGCAGCGCGATGCGCGAGTCGCGGAACACGGCGGCGACCTCGAGGGCGTGACCGTTCAGGACGACCTCGTGGACCGCGGGGGCCACCAGGTCGATGAAGGTCTCGGCGCCCGCCTCCGCGGAGTCGAAACGCACCGTGGTCACGGAACGGTAGGTGCCGCCCTCCTGCGCGCCGGAGAGGTCGAGTTCGACTTCGTACGAGTCAATGGTGAGCAGCTTCGCCCGCTGCTGCGCCTCTTCGCGGGTCAGATTGGTGCCGGGCACGCGGTCATCTCCTCAGGTGCGACTTGTGGTGTTTCCGGCCATCCTTCCATGCCCCTCCGGATGGCCGCCCGGACCATTGTTCTCCCGCTGCCGTGCGGTTACGCTCCGCGCGTTCGCACCGCTCCGGGCAGGCCGCAGACCACGGCCTCGCGGGCGGTCAGGAACCACAGGGGGACACCGGAGATGCTGGGGACCGAGAGGCCGGCCGCCACCGGCCAGGCCGCACGACGGCCATGATCGACGTACTCGTGGCGGGCGCGGGCATCGGCGGGCTCACCACCGCGCTCAGCCTGCACGCGGCGGGCATCGACGTCCGCGTGGTGGACGCCACCGACCAGCTGCGGCCCGTCGGCGTGGGGATCAACCTCCTGCCGCACGCGGTACGGGAGTTGACCGAGCTGGGACTCGGCGACCAGCTCGCCGAGACCGCCGTCGCACCGGACGTGATGGTCCACTTCGACCGGCACGGCAACCGCATCTGGGCCGAGCCGCGCGGCCTCGCCCTCGGCTACCGCTGGCCGCAGTACTCCGTCCACCGCGGCACCCTCCAGCTGCTCCTCCTCGACGCGGTCCGCGACCGCATCGGCGACCACGCGGTCCACACCGGCACCGCCTTCGTGCGCCTCGCCGAGCACGAGCGCGGCGCGCTCCGCGTGATCCTGCGGGACATGGCGCGCGCCAGGGAGTACGCGGTACGGGTCCGGGCCCTGATCGGGGCCGACGGGCTGCACTCGGCGGTACGGGCCGTGCTGCATCCCGGCGAGGGGCCGCCGCTGTGGAACGGCATCCGCATGTGGCGCGGCATCGCCGAGTGGCACCCCGTGCTCGGCGGGCGGACCGTCGCGGTGGCGGGCAGCAACGCCACCGCGAAACTCGTCGTCTACCCGATCTCGCGGCGGGCCCTGGAGCGGGGCAGGACGCTGCTCAACTGGGTGGCGGAGGTGCGGTTTCCGCCCACGCACCACCACGGGATGGCGGGGCCCGCCGACTGGAACCGCTCGGGGCGGCTCTCCGACGTCCTGCCGCACTACGCGGGATGGCGCATCGGCGACCTGGACGTGCCCGCGCTGCTCGCCGCCACCCGGCACATCCTGGAGTACCCGATGGTCGACCGCGACCCGCTCGCCCAGTGGGGCCGCGGCCCGGTCACCCTGCTCGGCGACGCGGCGCACCCGATGTATCCGGTGGGCTCGAACGGCGGCTCCCAGGCGATCCTCGACGCACGTGTCCTCGCGCGCTGCCTCGCCCACACCGCGCCGGACCGGGAGGCGGGGCTGCGGGCGTACGAGGAGGTGCGGCGGGAGCACGTCAACGCGATCGTCCTCGCCAACCGCGACATGCCGGCCGACCGCGTCCTCCACACCGTCGCCGAGCGCGCCCCGGAAGGCTTCGACCGCGTCGAGGACGTCCTGACACGGGAGGAGCTGGGCGAGCTGGACGCGGCGTACCGCAGGACGACGGGCGTGGACGTGGCGGAGCTGAACGGGCGCGGGTCCTGGGGCGTGGAGTGGGGCGCGGGGTGACGGGCCAGGGCCCGCAGCGCAACGTCCGAAATCCGCCAGCCCCCACCCGCCCCCACGCGCGAGGCTCCCCCCATGACCACCACACCCACCGGCCCCACACCCACTGGCCCCGCGCAGGCTGGCTCCGCACAGACCGGCCCCGCGCAGACCGGCCCCGCGCAGACCGGCCCCGCGCAGGCTGGCTCCACCCCCACCGGCCCGGCCTCCCCGGCGCCCACCGCCCCCACCCCGCTGCCCATCGCCCCCGAGGCCCTCGCTCGGCTGCGCGACACCGATGACGCCGGGCGGCCGTGCGTCCCGTACGTCGCAGCGGAGGGTGGTAGTCCGCTCCGTTGCTGTCTGCGGCCCGTCG
Source organism: Streptomyces sp. NPDC093510 (assembly GCF_040683555.1). NCBI lineage: Bacteria > Bacillati > Actinomycetota > Actinomycetes > Kitasatosporales > Streptomycetaceae > Streptomyces > Streptomyces sp. NPDC093510. The sequence goes on along the minus strand of NZ_JBFBEE010000026.1, from coordinate 67,522 downwards.
CCCCCGGCGAGCGCATCGCCCTCGTCTCGTACGCGCCGCTGCGCCGCTGGGCCGCCGAGACCGGCGCCAACCCCGGCGCCTACGACGAGCAGGGGCCCGTCTTCATCCACGCCGACCCCTGTGAGGGGCCGGCGCGGGAGCGTGCCGGGTATCCGTTCTCGCGGGCCGGGGCGCTGCGGACCGTTCGCCGCTACAGCGCCGAGGGACGCATCCTCGGGGGCCGCCTCATGGAGATCCCCGAGAACCCCGAGGCCGCCGAGCGGGGCTTCGACGCCGCGTTCGCCGAGGCCTTCGCCGACCCGCGGGTCGCCCTCGTGCACGTCCGCGCCGTGGAGTACGGCTGCTTCCTCTACGAGGTGCGCCGCCCGGGCAGGGACGCGGCCTGACGCTCAGGCCCCGTCACCGTCACCGTCACCGTCCCCGCCCACCGCCCGCGCGAACTCCCGTACCCGCTCCGTCTCCCCGTCCCGGTGCCACACCATCCCGAGCGCCGAGTCCGGCAGCCCGTCGACCGGCACGAACACCACGTCCTTGCGCCCGTGGTACTCCGCCGTCGGCCCGCACAGCAGCATCGCCCCGCGGTCCGCCGCGACCAGCGTCAGCCCCTCCTGGAGCGTGCGGACCGCCGGGGCCGGGGCGCCCGACGGGGCGTGTGCCGCACGCCAGTACGCGGGCGCCGGCTCGGCCGCCGCGATCAGCGGTATCCCGGCGAGCTCCGCCGCCGCGAGGGAGCCCCGGCCCGCGAGGGCGTGCCGCACCGACAAGGCGACGGTCTGCCGTTCGCTGGAGAAGACGGGACCGAGGACCAGATCGGCCTCGGAGACCGGCAGCAGCACGATCGCCGCGTCCACGGCCCCCTGCCGCACCGCCCCGAACGGGTCCGAGAAGGGAATCTCCACGATCTCCGTGGCACAGGCGGGGTGCCGCTCCTGGAAGGCCGCGATGGCCCGCATCAGACGGTCGTCCGCCGTCCCCTGGAAGCCGATCCGCAGCGTGGCCTCGACGCCCCGCGCCGCCGCCCTGGCCCGCCCGACGACCGATGCCAACTCGTCGTACGACGGCCGGAGTTCGGCCAAGAAACGTTCCCCTAGTGTGGTCAGGGCGACCCGGCGGCTCGTACGCTCCACCAGTCGCGCGCCGATCCGCCGCTCCAGGGCGGCGAGCAGTTGGCTGACGCGGCTCTGCGAGACGTACAGCCGCTCACCGGCCCGTCCGAAGTGCAGCTCTTCCGCAAGCACCAGGAAACACTCCAGTTCCCGGATCTCCAGCCCGTTCCCGCCCATGACGCGCGGCCCCTCTTCCTTGATCGTCCCGAATGTCGATCATCCCTGATCGATGAACCCGGCTCATACAGGGATGAGATCTTCCGCGTTGTTCCCCGGCGGGCGTCCCCACAGGGTGGATGCCATGTCACAGAGCACCCAACGCACCGCACCACACGTCACGTTGCCGCCAGCGGAGGGCAGGACGGCCGTCCTCGCCGTAGCCGCCGCCACCTTCTCCGTCGTCACCACGGAGATGCTCCCCGTCGGGCTCCTCACCGCCATCGGCTCAGGTCTGCACGTCACGGACGGCACCGCGGGCCTCGCCGTCACCCTGCCCGGCCTTGTCGCCGCGCTCGCCGCCGTGCTGCTGCCCGTCGCGGTGCGCCGCGCGGACCGGCGCACGGTCCTCGCCGTGCTGATGGCGCTGCTCGCCGCCGCCAACGTGGGCTCCGCGCTCGCGCCCGCCTTCGGCGTCCTGCTCGCCGCCCGCGTCCTGGTGGGCGTCTGCATCGGCGGCGTCTGGGCGATCGCGGCCGGGCTCGGCGTGCGGCTGGTCCGCGAGGAGGGTGCGGGCCGGGCCACCGCGGTGATCTTCAGCGGGATCGCCGTGGCGTCCGTGCTCGGCGTGCCCGCGGGCACCCTCCTGGGCGAACTGGCGGGCTGGCGCACGGGCTTCGCGGCCCTCGCCGTGCTCGCCCTCGGCGTCGCCGGGCTGCTCGCCTCGGTGCTGCCCCGGCTCCCCGCCCAGGAGGGGATCAGACTCGGCGCGTTCCCCGGCCTCCTGCGCAACGGCCGGCTGCGCGCCGGACTCCTCGCCGTCACCCTCCTCGTCACCGGCCACTTCGCCGCGTACACCTACATCCGCCCCGTCCTTGAGCGGGTGCCCGGCATCGGCGCGGGCCTGGTCAGCGGGTTGCTCCTCGCCTACGGGACGGCGGGCATCGTCGGCAACTTCGTGGGCGGCGCCGTCGCGGCCCGCGACCCGCGCAGGGCGCTGCTCACGATCAGTGCCGGGCTCGGCACCGTCGTGCTGCTCATGGTGCCCGCGGGCGGCTCGCTCGCCGCGTCGGTGGCGCTGCTCGTGGCGTGGGGCCTGGCGTACGGCGGTGCTTCCGTCTCCGCCCAGAACTGGGTGATGGCCGCGGCCCCGGACGCCCGCGAGGCGGCGTCGGCGCTCTTCGCGGGGATCTTCAACGTGGCGATCGCGCTGGGCGCCTTCGCCGGCGGACGGGTCGCGGACACCCACGGGTCCGGTGCCGTGCTGTGGCTGGGCGGCGGGCTCGCCGGGCTCGCGCTGGCGGCCGTGGCATGCGCGAGGGGCGGCCACCGGCGAAAGGTGGCCGCCCCTGTCGACGTACGGAGCGAAGGGGTCAGCCCTTGAGCTCCGCGATTCAGCCCTTGAGCTCCGCGGCGACCAGCTCCGCGATCTGGACGGCGTTCAGCGCCGCGCCCTTGCGGAGGTTGTCGTCGGAGATGAAGAACGCGAGGCCGTTCTCGACGGTCTCGTCGTTCCGGATGCGGCCCACGAACGAGTCGTCCTTGCCCGCGGCGACCAGCGGCGTCGGCACCTCGGTGACGACGACGCCCTCGGCCTGCTCCAGGATCTCGGTGGCGCGCGCGGGGCTCAGCGGACGCGCGAAGCGGGCGTTGACCTGGAGGGAGTGACCGGTGAAGACGGGGACGCGCACGCACGTGCCCGACACCTTCAGCTCAGGGATCTCCAGGATCTTGCGGGACTCGTGGCGGAGCTTCTGCTCCTCGTCCGTCTCGTTCAGGCCGTCGTCGACGACCGAGCCCGCCATCGGCAGGACGTTGTACGCGATCGGCGCGACGTACTTGTCCGGCTCGGGGAACTCGACCGAGGGGTCGCCGTGGGTCAGCTTCGGGGCGTCCTCGCCGACCTTCTTGACCTGCTCGAAGAGCTCGTCCACGCCGGCGAGACCGGAGCCGGACACCGCCTGGTAGGTGGCGACGACCAGCGCTTCGAGGCCCGCCTCGGCGTGCAGCGGCTTGAGGACCGGCATGGCGGCCATCGTCGTGCAGTTCGGGTTGGCGATGATGCCCTTGGGGCGGTCCTTGATCGCGTGCGGGTTCACCTCGGACACGACGAGGGGGACCTCGGGGTGCCGGCGCCAGGCCGAGGAGTTGTCGATCACGACGGCGCCCTGCGAGGCGACCTTCTCGGCGAGGGCCTTGGAGGTGGCGCCGCCGGCCGAGAACAGCACGATGTCCAGGCCCGTGAAGTCGGCCGTGGAGGCGTCCTCGACGGTCACGCCGTCGATGACCGTCCCGGCGCTGCGGGCCGAGGCGAACAGGCGCAGCTCGTCGACGGGGAACTTCCGCTCGACGAGGATCTTGCGCATGACCTTGCCGACCTGACCGGTGGCTCCGACGATTCCGACCTTCACAGGGACTTCCTCCGTATGTGCGTGCGGCCTCGTGACCTCGGCCGGTCTGTGGGGGGTGGCTCCATGATGCGTCTGTCCAGGGCGGCCTTGTCCAATCCATTGTCCGAGGTGCGGGACGCCACATTCGCCGTGAACGTTTCCGGCGCCCACGGCGTCGTAGGGGAAACGCGGGGAGGGGAGGGGCACATTGCTGCGCAGGAAGACGCGCCGCGCGCGGACGGGGACCGGGGGAGCTGACCCGCTGGACGCGGCCCAGGAGGACCGGGTCCGGGCCGTGCTCGCGCTCGGCGGGGTGCCGCACGCCGATCTGCCGGACGGGGTGCAGCAGGTCCGGCTGAAGCTCCTGGAGCGGGCGGCGGACGGGCGCGAGGCACCGCGTGACGTGTCGGCGTGGGCGGCCGTCGTCGCCTCCAACCTGGCGATGGACTGGCACCGGGCCCGGCGCAGACAGGAGCGGCTCGGGGAGCGGCTCGCCGTTCTGTGGCGGGAGGCCACCGACGAGGACGGCGCGGAGGCGCGGGCCACCTCACTGGCCGTCGCGCAGGGCCTCGGCGAGCTGCCGGACGCCCAGCGGCAGGTCCTCGTCCTGCGCTTCTACGCGGATCTCCCGGTCCGGGCTATCGCCCACGAGCTCGGCATCCCGGAGGGCACGGTCAAGAGCAGACTGCACACGGCGGTACGGCTCCTGCGGGCGCGGCTGCACGAAGGGGAGGTGGTGTGACGGTGCCGGAGAAGGAATTCGACGCGCTGATGTCGGCGATCACGGGCGAGCCCGTGTCCGAGGAGGCGCTGCGCGACCCCGCCTTCGCCGCCGAGCACGCGGCGGCCGTCGCGGACATCGCCTTGCTGAGGGAGCGGCTGGGGAACGTGGGCGAGGCGCTCGCGGCTTCCGCCGAGCCCGCGGAGCCAGTCGTTCCGCTGAGGCCGCGCGCGGGCCGCCGCCGTGTCACCGTCACGCTCGGCGCGGTGGCCGCCACGGTGGCCGCCGTCATGGTCGGCGGGCTCGCGTGGCTCGCGGTGGACGCCGGTCCCGGCGCCGCCGACTACGACGCGGGAGCGGGCAGCGCCCAGGAGGCGGCGCCGGATGGGAAGAGCCGGCAGGACGGAGGCGAGGGGGCGGAGGGAAAGCTCACCCCGGAGGGCTTCGTGGCGTGCACGCGGCTCATCGTGGAGGGCACGGTCACGACGGTCGACGCGGTGCCCGGCGCCGCCCGGGACCGCGTCACGCTCGACGTGACCCGCTACTACAAGCCGAAGTCCGGGGACGGGACGGTCACCTTCCCCATGGACGACGACGCCAACCCGCGCCTGAAGGCCGGCGACCGCGTCCTGATCGCCATCCCCCGGGGCGGGGCCCAGCCCGACAGCTGGGCCGTGGGCAAGGACCGCGACAGCCTGCGCCGTACGGTCCTCAAGGCCCTGCCGGGTGCGGCGAAGACCCGGTGTGGGGAATGAAAAGAGCCGGTCGGGCTCGGCATGAGCCCGACCGGCAGCACTTCAAGCGCACACCGTTACGGCGTGACCTTCTCGACCTTCACGCTGCCGCTGCCCGCGACCGTGCCGCCCGCGTTCAGCAGGGACACCTCGCCGAACAGCTCACGGCCCGCGGCGGCCGGGGCCTTGGCCTCGACCTTCGCGTCGACCTGCGCCGAGGCGCCGTTGGCGAGCTCGACCGTCTTCGACTCGTCGACGGTCACCTGGCCGAGCGCGTCCGAGAAGAACACGTCCCGGTAGTCGTACGCGGTCGAGCCGGACGGCACCGAGTAGCCCGTCACCTCGATCGTGTACGTACCGGCGGCCGGCTTCTTCAGGCTCACGGTCTCCTCCGAGTCGCCCTCCGCCGACGAACCGACGACCTGGCCGTCCTTCTTCACGGCGAGGTCGAGGTCGGCGGCGATGTCCGCGGGGGAGCCGATGGCGACGTCGAGACGCTCGGCGCCCGCGGGCACGACGACCTCGGTGGTCTGCGTCTCGCCCTGCTTGATGGCGGGCCGCGCCGACTTGGACGAGCCGAGCGAGCCGCCCTTCAGCTTGCCGTCGACGGCCGCGAAGTTGTTCGTCGCCTTCCAGGAGACGGGCGCGGGCGTGCCGACCTTCGCCTCCGGCAGCGTCTGCACGGCCGGGTCGAAGTCGACACCGAGCGCGGCGACGTTCACCTTGTACGCGTTGTCGAGCAGCGGCGACGTACGGCGCGACTCGACCTCGATCTCCCAGACACCGGCCTGCGGCTCCGCGTACGAACGCAGGTCCGGGCGGCAGGTGTTGGCCGGGTTCTCGTAGTTCGGGTAGCAGACGATCGACGACGTGGAGTCGACCGGGACGCCGTACGGGTGGATCGCTATGAAGCGGGTCTGGCTCTTGTCCTTGAGGCCGCTGAGGGAGACCTCCAGGGACTTGGCGCCCTTGGGGACCGTCACGAAGTAGGACTTCGGGGCGCTGCGCTGCACCGAGCCCTCAGCGGAGAAGGTGAACGACGGCTTGGCGAGCGGCGCCGAGACGACGACCGTCGACATGATCTGCTGGTCGATGCCCTCGGAGCGCTCGTCGTCGACGGTCAGGATCGCGCTGTGCAGACCGGCCGACTTGGCCTTCGCCTGGACCTTGACGGTGACCGGCTTGTTCAGCGGCAGCGTCACGTCACCGTCGCCGAGCAGCTTGAAGGTGCGCTCGTGGTTGTTGACCAGGTCCAGTTCGTGGCGGATGCCGCGGTCCGGGCCCGAGGTGCGGGTGATCGTGACGTCGTACGTCCGCTTCTGGCCGGTCCTCAGGCCGCCCTCGCGGTCGTAGATGCCGGTGCCGGGCTTCTTCAGCTCCTGCTCCAGGGCGGTGTCGACGGGGGCCTTCACCGTGTACGTGTGGGCCTTCGCCTCGTCCTCGACGGCGTTCCAGGCGTCGACGACGTTGATCAGGCCGGTGCCCTGGGCGTACGCCTGCTCACCGCGGATGCGGTCCGCGGTCGAGGTGAGCGCGGTGCGCAGTTTCGCCGGGGTGAGGTCGACCTTCTCCCGCTTCGCGGCGGAGAGGAGCAGCGCCGAGGCGCCCGCGGCCTGCGGGGACGCCATCGAGGTGCCCTGCAGCATCGAGTAGCCGGCGGGGAGCTTGTAGCCCGCCTCGGCGACCGGGGAGCCGGGCAGCCAGGTCTGGGTGGTGTTGATGGCCGAGCCGGGCGCCGAGATGATCGGCGCGAAGCCGCCGTCCTCACGCGGGCCGCGCGAGGAGAACGGCATCATGGCGTACGGACGCTCCACCTGGGAGCCGTAGTTGGCGGCCCAGGTCTCCTTGGAGATGGCGGCGCCGACGGAGATGACCTTGTCGGCCAGGCTGGGGTCGCCGATGGTGTTGGCGCCGGGGCCCGAGTTGCCCGCGGAGATCACCAGCTGCACGCCGTAGGTGTCGATGAGGCGCGTGTAGAGCTCGGCGCGCGCGTTGTTGCCGTCATTGAGGGCCGGGAGCCCGCCGATCGACATGTTGACGATGTCGACACCGCGCTTCGTGACGAGGTCGATCATGCCCTCGGTCAGCGCGACGTTGGTGCAGCCGCCGGTCCAGGTGCAGGCGCGCGAGGAGACCAGCTTGGCGCCGGGCGCCGCGCCGTTCATCTTGCCGCCGAACAGGCCGTTGGCCGCGGTGATGCCCGCGACGTGCGTGCCGTGCTCGGACTCGATGACGCCGATGTTGACGAAGTCGGCCTTCTTGCCGACCCAGTCGCCGCCGTACGGGTCGGTCGGCACGTCCTTGCGGATCTCGACGACGAACGGGACGCGCTCGACGACGTCGGTCGCCGGGTCGTCCTTGCCGAAGTAGGCGACCTGGTGGCCGTCCTTGTACGGCTTCATCACCTCGTCGTCGGTGAAGTCCTTGTTGTTGTTCAGGTCGACGCGGACCGTGCCGGCCGCCGGGTCGTAGAGCATGCCCCAGCTGTCGGTGGTGTCGCCGTCGCGGTTGATGTCGCCCTTGGCGTCGCCGCCGGTGGTGGCCGACTCGCGGAAGCGGTTGACCTGGAAGGAGCCCGCCGGGGCCTTCCACGTCTCGCTGTCCCAGGTGAAGACGGGGCCGTTGACCGGGTTGGTCATGCGGCGCCAGGTGCCGTCCGCGTCCACGATCGGGTCGGTCGCGGTCACCCAGTCGGTGATCTTGCGCTCGCCGGTCGTGGTCTTCTTCAGCGCCGGGTGGCCGAGGTCGACGCCGGAGTCGAGGATGCCGATGGTGGTGCCGCGGCCGTCGGCCTTCGGGTGCTTCTTCACGAAGTCGACGGCGCCCGTCTCGGCGGACGGGTTGTACGGGTTCTTCGCCGGGGTGTTCTTGTCCGGGCCCGGGTACGTGCCCCGGGCGGCGGTCTTCGCGCCCTTGGCGCGGTCCGCGGCGGGGGTCGGGTCGTCCAGCTCGATCTCGTGGCGCAGGTCGATGGCGTGCACCGACGACAGCTTCGCGGCCGACTTGATCGCCGCGTCGGCCTTGCCGGTCGGCACGGTCGCGCGGACGTAGCCGAGCTTGTCGTAGGTGCGGCCGACCGAGCCGCCCTTGACGGCGTCGAGCTGGTCGGCGACCTGCTCGGTGGCGCCGGGCGCGGTGGCCACCATCATCGTGACGGTCTTCTCGCCCTCCGCCTTGGCGTCGGCGAGCAGGTCGGCGTCGGCCGGACCGAGCTTGCCGCCCGCGGACTTGGGGGCGGGGACGGGGGTCTCGTCCGCCGCGAAGGCGAGGGGCGCGGCCCCGGTCGCGCAGAGCGCGGCGGTGAGACCGACGGCTATCGCGAGGCGCACCGAGTCTCTTGAGGCCTTGGGTCTCGCGCTGGAACTGGATCTGGGCATCGGCATCCCTGTGCGTGAAGGTCGGGAAGGAGGGTCGATCCGGCCCCGTGTTTTCGGACAGTTCCGGAATGCGGGGCCGGATGACCGCTCAGCCTTACGCAAGTGACAGCTGTTTGGGGAGAGTTGTCCGAGCCGTGATGAGGGCGTGACGCAATTCCGCCATGCGCCATGGCGGACAAGGCGGCGTATAGAGGGACTTGTCGAGGCGTGCCCCGGGAACTTTTCCGGCCCTGCCCTGTCAGGTCTCGCGCGAGCGGGCGTAGTGCCGGGACGCCTTCGCGCGGTTGCCGCAGGCCGCCATGGAGCACCAGCGGCGCGTGCCGTTCCGCGAGGTGTCGAAGAAGTGCAGGATGCACGCCTCGTGGGCGCAGCCGCGGATGCGGTCGGGCGCGCCGGCCAGGAGGTGCAGGTAGTCGCGGGCCGCGAGCCAGGCGGGGCCCCGGGCGGGGTCCTTGAACTCGGCTTCCTCGCCGGGCCCTTCGGCGGTCAGTGTCGCGCGGATGCGGCCGTGCCGCAGGACCTTGTCGACGCGGGCGATGCCGACCGGGTCGCCGGGGGTGTCCACGACGGCGGCGAGCGCGTCGCGGGCGCGCAGCACGTGGTCCAGGGTCGGCGCGTCGGCGGCGAAGCGCCCGTCGAGCCCGTTCGCCGCGAGCCAGACCGCGAGCCCTTCGGTGCCGGTCAGCAGGTCCTGGCGTACGCCGTCGTGCATCCAGCGGGTGTTGAGCAGGTCGAGGGAGAGCGGTTCGCCGGTGAGGGGGCGGGGGTCGTGCGGCATGGCGGGCTCCCTTCGAGGCTAACCACTCAAGGTTACGTGACTGGTTGACGGCATCAATCTCTAACCCCTAACATCACTTTCAACGGTTAGTCAAAGATGGGTCGGCAGACTCGGCCCACCAGCAGACCCAGGGGAGAGCCATGACCACCACCACCGCTCCGCGCACCGGCCACATCGGCCTGAACGTCACCGACCTGGAGCGCTCACTCGCCTTCTATCGGGACGTCATCGGGTACGGCGTGATCGGCGAGGGCAAGGAGGAGAGCAAGGAGGAGGGCCGCCGCTTCGCCTTCCTCGGGGAGGGCGGCCGCCCCGTGCTCACGCTCTGGCAGCAGGCCGACGCCGCGTACTCCGAGGGGAACGCGGGGCTGCACCACCTCGCGATCGAGGTCGACTCGATCGAGCGGGTCAAGGAGTACGAGAGCGCGCTGCGGGCGTACGGCGTGGAGTTCGCGTACGACGGTGTCGTGCCGCACGGCGAGGGCGCGGCGTCCGGCGGCATCTTCTTCCACGACCCGGACGGGACGCGCCTTGAGATCTACAGCGCGGCCGGCGCGGAAACGCTGACGGCTCCGGTCGAGTCGGCGCCGACCTGCGGCTTCTTCTAATCCCATGACGCCATCCACAGTCCCGGGCCCCTATCGCAGGGGTTCGCGTGCCGTGCAGGAGAAGGCCGGTGTGCGCGAGCTCGCCGACCACGTGGGCCGGTCCATCGGCCAGGGCATCCGCCCCGTCGCCGCCGCCTTCCTGGAGATCCAGCCCCTCCTTGTGATCGGCGGCGCCGACCCGGCGGGCGCCGTCTGGGCCTCCCCGCTCACCGGCGACCCCGGCTTCGTACGGGCCACAGGACCCCGACAGATCTCCGTCACCGGCGCCCCGCGCGCCGACGACCCCCTCGCCCCCGCCCTCGCCCGCGAGGGCACACCGGTCGGCACCATCGCGCTCGACCCGCGCACCCGGCGCCGCATGCGCCTGAACGGCAGGTCGCGGCCCACGCCCCGCGGCCTGGCGATCGAGGCGGACCAGGTCTTCTCCAACTGCCCGAAGTATCTGCAGAAGCGGGAGCTGCACGAGGGGAGGCGCCCGGAAGGTCCGGGCGTACCGCGGCACGGCACGCGGCTCACGGAAGGGCAGCGGGAGTTCGTCGCCGCCGCCGACACCTTCTTCATCGCCACCGTCCACGCGCACGGCGCCGACGCGAGCCACCGCGGCGGCAATCCCGGCTTCGTGCGCGTCCCGTCCCCGGCCACGCTGGAATGGGACGACTTCCCCGGCAACTCCATGTTCCTGACCCTTGGCAACCTCGCCGACGACCCGCGCGCCGGTCTCCTCTTCCTCGACTGGACGACCGGCACGTCCCTCCAGCTCACCGGCGCGGCCCGCACCTCCTACGACGGGGCCTCGCGCACGGTCCGCTTCACCGTCACCGGGACGCTGGAGACACCATTCGCGAGCCGGTGGCGCTGGTCCGGCCCCGAGTTCTCTCCTGCCAATCCGAGGAACGGCGACTAGCGTCGGCCTGTGCACAAAGAACTCCGGGTGGCGGCCTACGCCGTATGCGTACGCGACGGGCAGGTGTTGCTGGCCCGCTGGGTGGCGGGCGACGGCAGCAAACGCTGGACGCTGCCCGGCGGCGGCATGGACCACGGCGAGGACCCCTACGACACCGTGATCCGCGAGGCCGACGAGGAGACCGGCTACGTCGTCGAGCCCGTCACGCTCCTCGGCATCGACTCGCTGCGCCGCCGCTACCCGCGCAGGCTCGGCGCCGTCGCCGACTTCCACGGGCTGCGGATCGTGTACGAGGGGCGCGTCACCGGCGGCGAACTGCGCCACGAGACCGACGGGTCCACGGATCTCGCGGCCTGGCACCCCCTGGACGCCGTGCAGGACCTCGACCGCGTCGGGCTCGTCGACATCGGCCTGGAGCTGTGGCGCACCCGCCCCGCCGACGGACACGGGAGCAGCACGGGCCCGATGCGCTGACCCCCCTCCCCGCCCTTCTTCCCGCCCTCCCTTCCCCGTGAGGTGAACGCGGAGTGACCGCTTCCTCTCCGTCCGGGGAGGGTCTCGTGGCCGCGTAGGGTGCCGGATGATCCACGTACGGTGATCGGTGCTGCGTGTTGCCGCCTCGTTCACGCACAGGCCATTCCCGGTGCCAACGATCCAGTACGAGCGGGTGTTCACAGGCCGCAGTCAGGCCAGGACCCCGCGACCACTGCCGACGCGTTCGCACTCGGGGAGACCGCGCCATGCCGCGCATAAGCTCTGTCGCCACCGCAACAGCCACCGCCGCGGCCGACGCCGTCGCCGGACTCGACCGCCGCGCGTTCCTCGCCGCCACCGGAGCGGTCACCCTCTCCGCCGGCCTCGGCTACGCGCTGGGCCCCGGCGCGGGCTCCGGGAACGCCGTGCCCGCGGGCCGCGCCACCCTCCCGCGCTCCCGGCCCGCGCCCGCCGCACCCCTCATGCCGTACAAGAACGGCACGACCCTGCTCACCGTCGCCGCCCCGCACGGCACCACCGGCTACCGGCGGCTCGGCGACGGGCCCGCCTGGCCGCGCGTCGTCCGCGGCGACCTCGCGGCGGCCGAACGGGGCCGCGAGGGGCGCAGGACCGCGCTCGCCGCCTTCGTCCAATTCACCGACCTGCACCTCGTCGACGTACAACACCCCCTGCGGTACGAGTACTTGCGCGCCCAGACCGCGAGCGCCTGGCGGCCCCACGAGTCCCTGTCCGTGGCGGGCGCCGTCGCCCTCGTCGAACGGGTCAACACCCTGCGCGGCGCGCCCGCCACCGGCGCGCCCCTGCACTGCGTCGTGACGACCGGCGACAACACCGACAACAACTCCCGCGCGGAACTGGACTGGTACCTCAAGGTCATGAACGGCGGCCGCATCACCCCCAATACGGGTGACCCGAGCCGGTACGAGGGCGTGCAGGCCAGCGGGCTCAAGCTGTACTGGCACCCGGACGACACCCTGCGCGACGCCGACAAACAGCTCGGCTTCCCGCACCTGCACGGTTTCCTCGACGCCGCGATCCGCGAGGTCAACAGCCCCGGCCTCGGCCTGCCCTGGTACTCCACGGTCGGCAACCACGACGCGCTGCCCGGCGGCTGCTGGGCGCCCGCGGACCCGTACTTCACCGAGTTCGCCGTCGGCGGGAAGAAGCTGATGTCCCTGGACGAGACGCGCGGAGCCGCCCTCTGGAAGGCGGTCAAGAAGGGCCGCGACCCCAAGGGCGCGCACTTCAAGGAGCTCCTCCAGGGCGAGAAGCGGCGCATGCGGTCCGTCACCCCGGACCCGGCACGCGCGCCCTTCACCCCCGCCGAGTACCTCCGGGCGCACCTCGACCCCGCCCACACGGGCCCCGGCCCCCACGGCCACGGCTACACCCAGGAGAACCTCGCCGCCGCCACCCAGTACTACGCCTTCCGCATCAGCGACGACGTGCTCGGCATCAGCCTGGACACCACCGACCCCGGCGGCCACTACGAGGGCTCGCTCGGCACCGCCCAGCTGCGCTGGCTGGAACGCGAGCTCAAGGCCAACGAGCGGCGCGACGGCGGCCCTTCGTACGTGGTCGTCTTCAGCCACCACACCAGCAGGACCATGCGCAACCTCCGCCACGACCCGGCCCGGCCCGGCGAGGCCCGGCACGGCGGCGAGGAGATCGTCGCGCTGCTCGGCCGCCACCCCTCCGTCGTCGCCTGGGTCAACGGCCACAGCCACAAGAACGCCATCACCCCGCACCGCACCCCGCACGGCTCCTTCTGGGAGGTCTCCACCGCATCGCACATCGACTTCCCGCAGCTCGCACGGGTGGTGGAGCTCACCGACAACCACGACGGCACGATCTCGCTCTTCACCACGCTCATCGAATCCGCCGCCCCGCACCGCACCGACGCCGCCGACCTCTCGCAGACCGGCCTGGCCGCGCTCTACCGCGAACTGTCCTTCAACGCCCCCGGCGCGAAGCCCGCGCTGGGCGGCGAGGACGGCGACAGGAACACCGAGCTCGTACTGCGGAAGGACTGAATCCGGCCCCGGCCCCCGAACCACTCAACCTCGCGCCCGGTGCCCCGAGTCCCCTCGCCCGACCGGCGCGCCCGAAGCGGCAGCTCGCCGCGGTGAAGACCACCGTGCACGGTCGTCTGGGGCCACGGCGGACGGCCGCCATGCGCTGGCACTCAACTTCAACGGTCCCGGCGACGGAGCGCCCGCGGTCGTCAACGCGGAGTTCTGCGGGGAGGGCCGGGACAGGCCCTGAGGTCAGGACAGGCCCCAGGGTCAGGACAGTCTCTGAGGTCAAAGCAGGCCCTGGGCGCCGCCACTACCGGGGCAGTACCACGACGTACGCCGCCGGCTCGCGGTCGGCCGACGCCATCAACGCCGTCCGCACCACGGTGGCCTGCTGCTCCAGCGAGTCCCTGAGCTTCCTCGGGGTGATGTGCACGACGGTGATGCCCAGCCGCTCCAGGTGCTCGCGCTTGCGGACGTACTCGGACCACAGAGGGTCGTCGTCCTGCCGAAGGCCCTGGCGGGGCGCCCGCGTGTCCAGCTCCACCGCCACGGCCTGGTCGGGCCAGTAGGCGTCGACGCCACCGAGGGGCGGGCCGCCGGGCAGGCGCAGGTCGACGTTCCACAACGGGGCGGGCAGGCCGTGCTCGTCGACCATCCGGTACAGCCGGTCCTCGGCGATGGCCCGCCCCTCGGCGAGCAGTGAGTCGACGGCGTCCACGACGTGCGGGCGGGTCAGCAGCCGGGCGTTGTTCAACTCCCGTACGACCGCCGCCGGTTCGCAGTGCCCGCCGCGCACCGCCTCGGTGAGCAGCCGGCGCACGGCGGCCGCCTCGGAGAGCTGCGCCACGGCATCGGCGAGAGCCCGCGGCACGGGAGCGACCGGGACGCCTGTGACCTGCTGCGGAGTCGGCATCGCCGGGCTGCGCACGAGCCGGACGAAACCGACGGGGCGCAGCCGCCGGGTGCGGGGCACCAGGACGTCGATGCGGTCCAGGGAGAGCAGCGGGGGAGCCGACGAGAAACGGTGCAGGGCGAGCGCGGCAAGACCCGTGATCATCGCGTCCGCGTACGCGGCGTGCGGCTCGCCCGCGCGGGGCTGGGCGGGCACTGCCCTGGCCTCGCGGGCGGGCGGGCGCCCCGCGTACAGCAGGGCGCCGTGCAGCCGCTCCTCGCTGGTCGGCGGGCCCGGGTGCAACAGGCAGACGCCCGGCAGCAGTTGCTGCCAGGGTCCGCCGGGCCGGCAGTGGGCGCCGGCGTCCGCCGCGGAGATGCCGTGGTCGCCGAGCTGGGCGGTGCTCATGACGCGGGGGCGGGCGTCCGCGAGGTGCTGGAGGGGGAGGGGGGAGAGCGGGGTGTCGTGGTTCATGACCCGGTCGTTCCTCGCCCGGTCACCCCGCTAACCGCTGTTACAAGCCCGTCGACAAACCCGGACAAGCTCGCCCTAAAGCACGGGCGTTCGACAGCCGATGAGTCCCCGCCCCCTCCATGGGCGGTCCAGGTCCTGCCTAGGCCGCCGCCCCCGCGTCGCACGCCTGGGCGCGCAGGGAGCGGGAGAGGTCGTCGCGCGCCTCCAGGACCAGGCGGCGCAGGGCCGGCGCGGACGACTCGTGGGCGGTGAGCCACTCGTCCGCCGCCGCGAGCGTCGCCGCGTCCCCCTGCAGATGCGGGAAGAGGCCCCGCACCACGTCCATGCCGATCTGGATGGACCGCTCGGCCCACACCCGCTCGATGGCGTCGAAGTACTTGGCCGCGTACGGCGTGGCGAGCTCCCGCTGCGAGGGCTGCGCGAACCCGGCGATCGTCGCCTCGACCAGCGCGTTGGACAGCGCGTCGGACTCCACCACGGAGGCCCACGCCTGCGCCTTGACCGCCGCCGAGGGCCGCGCGGCCAGGCATCGCACCTGATGGCGCTTGCCGGAAGCCGTGTCGTCCCGGGCCAGCTCCGCGGCGAGGGCCTCCTCCCCGGCGACGCCGTGCGCGGCCAGCGGGCTCAGGAACGCCCAGCGCAGCTCCTGGTCGACCTCCAGGCCGTCGATCTTCGCGGTGCCCTCCAACAGGCCCTGCAACAGCTGCAGATCGGCCGCCGAGGACGCCACCGCGGCGAAGAACCGCGCCCACGTCAGCTGGTGCTGGCTGCCCGGCGCCGCGATCCGCAGCTCCCGCAGCGCACCCTCGGCGAGCGCCCGGCCGCCCTCCGTGCGCCAGTCGGGCGCGGCGTAGTGCGTGAGGGCGGAGTTGGCCCACGCGTGGAGCATCTGCAGCACGCCGATGTCGCTCTCGCGCCCGGCGAAGCGCAGCACGAGCCCGATGAAGTCGCGCGCGGGCATCAGACCGTCGCGCGTGAGGTTCCACAGCGCCGACCAGCACAGGGCGCGGGCCAGCGGGTCGGTGAGGTCGCCGAGGTGGTCCCGGAGCGTCGCGAGGGAGTTCTCGTCGAAGCGGATCTTGCAGTACGTCAGGTCGTCGTCGTTGACCAGGACCAGCTCGGGCGCGGCCTCGCCGGCCAGCTCGGGCACGACGGTGCGCGGCCCGTCGACGTCGATCTCCGCGCGGGCGTACCGCTCCAGGTCGCCGGCAGGGGTCCTGGAGTAGAGGCCCACGGCCACGCGGTGCGGGCGCAGCTCGGGGTGGGACTCGGCGGCCTCCTGGAGCACGGAGAGCTCGGTGATGCGGCCCTCCGCGTTCAGGATGACCTGCGGGGTCAGGGAGTTGACGCCCGCGGTCTGGAGCCAGGACCGCGCCCAGGACACCATGTCGCGGCCGGACGTCTCCTCCAGGACGGAGAGCAGGTCGCCGAGGACCGTGTTGCCGTACGCGTGCCGCTTGAAGTAGCGCCGCGCGCCTTCGAGGAACGCGTCACGGCCCGCGTACGCGACGAGCTGCTTGAGGACCGAGGCACCCTTCGCGTACGTGATCCCGTCGAAGTTGAGCTTGGCGTCCTCCAGGTCGCGGATGTCGGCCGTGACCGGGTGGGTGGAGGGCAGCTGGTCGGCGCGGTAGGCCCAGGACTTGCGGTTGTTGGCGAAGGTGACCCAGCCGTTGGTGAAGCGGGTCGCCTCCACCATCGAGAAGGAGCCCATGAAGTCGGCGAAGGACTCCTTGAGCCACAGGTCGTCCCACCAGCGCATGGTGACGAGGTCGCCGAACCACATGTGGGCCATCTCGTGGAGGATGACGTTGGCCCGGCGCTCGTACGACGCCTGGGTCACCTTGCCGCGGAAGATGAACTCCTCGCGGAAGGTCACCATGCCCGGGTTCTCCATCGCGCCGAGGTTGTACTCCGGCACGAACGCCTGGTCGTACTTCCCGAAGGGGTACGGGTAGTCGAAGTTGTCGTGGAAGAAGTCCAGGCCCTGCTTGGTGACGAGGAAGACGTCGTCGGCGTCGAAGTGCGGGGCGAGGCCCTTGCGGCACATCGCGCCGAGGGGGATCTCCAGACGCGTGCCGTCGTCCAGGACGCGGGAGTACGAGTCCGTCACGTAGTGGTAGGGGCCCGCGACGATCGCCGTGATGTACGTCGAGATCGGCTTGGTCTCGGCGAACTTCCACACGCCGTCCGTCAGTTCGCCCACGCCGTTGGACCAGGCGGTCCAGCCCTCGGGCGCCTGCACCTGGAAGCGGTAGGGCGCCTTCAGGTCGGGCTGCTCGAAGCCCGCGAAGACGCGGCGGGAGTCCGCGGGCTCGTACTGCGTGTAGAGATAGACCTCGCCGTCCTCCGGGTCGACGAAGCGGTGCATGCCCTCACCGGTGCGGCTGTAGGCGCACTGGGCGTCCACCACCAGTTCGTTCTCCTCGGAGAGGTCCTCCAGGGTGAGCCTGGTGCCGTCGAAGACCTCGGAGGGGTCCAGGTCCTTGCCGTTGAGCGAGACCGCCGTGACGCTCGGCGCGATCAGGTCCGCGAAGGTCGCGGCGCCCGGCTCGGCGCTGCGGAACCGGATCGTGGTGACCGAGCGGAACGTGCGCGGCTCCTGACCGCTCTCGCCGATCGCCGAACGCAGGTCGAGGAAGACCTCATAGCCGTCGACGGACAGCAGCGCGGCCCTCTCGCGGGCCTCGTCGCGGGACAGATTCTCACCGGGCACGGGCGGCACTCCCTTGTGACTCGCATGGCTGTGATTCGCGTGATCGGTACGACTCGCATGACTCGTACGAATGTCTACGATCCTCGCATGTGCCGTCCGCGGCCGACATCCGGGAATGCCCCGGTGCGCCACTGACGTTTCCCCGGCCAGATGCGAACGGATTCCCTAGGGAGAGACATGTCCGAGAACGACAGCAGGACCCCCGTCGACTTCTGGTTCGACCCGTTGTGCCCCTGGGCCTGGATGACGTCGCGCTGGATGCTCGAGGTCGAGAAGGTCCGCGACGTGGAGGTCCGCTGGCACGTGATGAGCCTCGCCGTCCTGAACGAGGACAAGCTCGACGACCTCCCCGAGGAGTACCGGGAGATGCTCGAGACGAAGGCCTGGGGCCCCGTCCGCGTCGTCGTCGCCGCCCAGCAGAAGCACGGCGAGGAGGTCATCGGTGACCTCTACACCGCGCTCGGCACCCGCTTCCACAACCGTGGCGAGGGCCCGACCCGCGAGGCGGTCGTGAACGCCCTGGAGGACGTCGGCCTGCCCGCCGACCTCGTCGAGTACATGGACTCCGACGCGTACGACACGGAGCTGCGGGCCTCCCACAAGGAGGGCATCGACAAGGTCGGCCAGGAGGTCGGCACGCCGGTCATCGCCGTCCCCGGCGCCGACGGCGGCCAGGTCGCCTTCTTCGGCCCCGTCGTCACCCCGGCCCCCAAGGGCGAGGCGGCGGCGAAGCTCTGGGACGGCACCCTGCTGGTCGCCTCGACCCCGGGCTTCTACGAGATCAAGCGGACCCGCACCCAGGACCCGGTCTTCGACTGACGTACCCGGAGAGCCGGCGCGACCGGCCCGTGCACAAAGGTCCCCGCCCGTGCACAGAAAGGCCCCCGTGAGTCACGTCCTCACGGGGGCCTTTCCTTCATCCGCCCGCCTCGGCGAAAGTTGAGAAGACGATCACGAGGCAGGACGTTCTATCGCAGGGTCGGCAGCCTCACGGGGTCAGCAGGAGGCTGTTCGTCCGCTCCTTCGCGGCCGCGTAACGCTTGGCCACGTCCTGCCAGTTCACGACCTGCCACATGGCCTCGATGAAGTCGACCTTCTGGTTCTTGTACTGCAGGTAGAAGGCGTGCTCCCAGGCGTCGAAGACCAGGATCGGCGTCGAGCCCTGGCCGACGTTGCCCTGGTGGTCGTAGACCTGCTCGACGATGAGGCGGTTGCTGAGCGGCTCGTAGGCGAGCACGCCCCAGCCCGAACCCTGCGTCGTCGCCGAGGCCTTGGTCAGCTGGGCCTTGAACTTGGCGAAGGAGCCGAAGGACTCGGCGATCGCGTCCGCGAGCTCGCCCACGCCGTCGGCGGCCAGCGGCTCGCCGCCGCCGCCGTCCTTGGGGCTGTTCATGTTGTGCCAGTAGATGCTGTGCAGGATGTGGCCGGAGAGGTGGAAGGCCAGGTTCTTCTCCAGGCCGTTGATGGCGCCCCACGTCTCCTTGTCGCGCGCCTCCTCCAGCTGCTCAAGGGTGTCGTTCGCGCCCTTGACGTACGCCGCGTGGTGCTTGTCGTGGTGCAGCTCGATGATCTGCGGGTTGATGACAGGTTCGAGCGCCGCGTAGTCGTACGGAAGTTCAGGAAGCGTGTAAATGGCCATGAGTCCGAGCCCTCCGACTGCTGCTCTGCAGTAATGCGCTGTTGTGTTTCTCAACTTATTGCAAGTCCGTCGCAACTGCAGGCTAGCAGCAGGAGTCCGTGAAGTTGATCAGCCCTTCGTCCTAGGTCCGCGCGGGAATGTTCCGCGAAGGTCCGCGCATACGAAGGAGCCCCGGACCACGTGGTCCGGGGCTCCTCTGGAGAACAAGGGCTAGACGGTCGCGGCCCGCTTCTCCGCCAGCTTCTGCCGCACGAACCCGATCACGGCCAGCCCCAGCGTCAGCGCGCCCGTGGCGAGCAGCTGCTTGCGCGTGTCCGGCTGGTCGGTCATCAGGTAGAAGACGTACGCCATGGCGGCCAGCGCCACCCAGGTCAGGAACGGGAACCCCCACATCCGCACGACCAGCTTCTCCGGGGACTCGCGCTCCGTCCTGCGGCGCAGGATCAGCTGCGAGACGGCGATGAAGATCCAGACGACCAGGATCATCGCGCCGATCATGTTGAGCAGCCAGGGGAAGACGTCGTCGGGGCGCCAGTAGCTGAGCAGCACGCAGACGAAGCCGAAGACCGAGGAGGCGAGGACGGCCAGGCGCGGCACGCCGCTGTACACGCGGCCGAGCGCCTTCGGGCCCTGGCCGCGCTCGATCAGGGAGTACGACATGCGCGAGGCGCCGTAGATGTTGGCGTTCATCGCGGAGAGCAGGGCGATCAGGACGATGACGTTCATGATCTCGCCGGCGCCGGGGATGCCCAGGTGGTCGAGCGTGGCGACGTACGGGCCCTTGGCGACGACTTCCTTGTTGTCCCACGGCAGCAGCGTGACGACGACGAGCATGGAGCCGACGTAGAAGACGGCGATGCGCCACATCGCGGTGCGCACGGCCTTGGCGACGCTCTGGACCGGGTTCTCCGACTCGGCGGCGGCGATGGTGACGGTCTCCAGGCCGCCGTACGCGAAGACGGAGGCGAGGAGGCCGATGATCAGGCCGTCCGTGCCGTTCGGCATGAACCCGCCATCGCCGGTGAGGTTCTCCAGGCCGGGGGCCGGGGCGTCCGAGCCGGGCAGGATGCCGAGGATCGCGAGGGCGCCGATGCCGAGGAAGAGGGTGATGGCGCCGACCTTGAGGGCGGCGAACCAGAACTCGAACTCGCCGAAGTTCTTCACGGCTGTCAGGTTCGCGCCGCAGAACACCAGCATGAAGAGGGCGACCCACGCCCACTCCGGGCTGTCGGGGAACCAGCCGACCATGATCTTCGCGGCGCCGATGCCCTCCAGGCCGACGGCGACGCAGAGCAGGAACCAGAAGCCCCAGCCCGCGGTGAAGCCGGCCCAGGGGCCGATGGCCCGCTCGGCGTGGACCGAGAAGGACCCCGACGCGGGGTTCGCGGCCGACATCTCGCCCAGCATGCGCATCACGAGCATGACGAGCGCGCCGGAGATCGCATAGGCGAGGACGATCGAGGGACCGGCCGCGGCGATGCCCGCCCC
This sequence comes from Streptomyces sp. NPDC093510, assembly GCF_040683555.1. NCBI lineage: Bacteria > Bacillati > Actinomycetota > Actinomycetes > Kitasatosporales > Streptomycetaceae > Streptomyces > Streptomyces sp. NPDC093510. The sequence goes on along the minus strand of NZ_JBFBEE010000026.1, from coordinate 47,026 downwards.
GGAACCCACGAAGAGGCCGGCGCCGATCACGCCACCGAGCGCGATCATGGAAAGATGCCGCTGCTTGAGGCCGTGGACCAGCGGGGAGTCGGCCTTCGGTGCTTCGTCGGGTGCTGCGTCCTGGTGGGTGGACGTCCGAGACATGGGCGTGCCCTGTTCAGTAGCCGAGACGGGGGAGCGAGCGGCCCACAGTTTGAGCTCCGGTACCGCTGACAGGGAACACTTGACCGCTATACGGACACGACGCTCACACGTTGTGAAGAAATGCGCACAACAAGTTCATCTGCTGTTCACGCGGACCGCGTGCCACTCCCGCAGCCCCGCGATCACCAGGACGAGCCCCGTCGCCCCCGCCGACCACAGCAGCTGAGGCCGCGCCCCGTCGTCCGTCAGCATCAGCACGAGCACGGCCGTCATCGCGGCCAGCGCCGCCCACGTCAGATACGGGAACGCCCACATCCGCAGCACGAGCCGCTCCGGAGCCTCGCGCTCGATGCGCCGGCGCAGCCGCAGCTGCGAGAGGGCGATCAGCGCCCAGACGAAGAGGAGCACCGCCCCCACGGAGTTGAGCATGTAGAGGAAGACGGAGTCCGGCCACTTCAGATTGAGGACGACGGACACGAACCCGAAGGCGACGGACGCGAGGACCGCGCGGCGCGGCACCCCGCCGCCGGACACCTTCAACAGGGCCTTCGGCGCCTCGCCGCGCTCGGCCAGCGAGAAGACCATCCGGGAGGACCCGTAGAGGTTGGCGTTCAGCGCGGAGAGCAGCGCCACGAACACCACGATGTTCATGATCGTCCCGGCGGACGGCACGCCGATCGAGTCGAGGACCGTCACATACGGACTGGCCCCGGCCTTCTGCGCCGTCCAGGGCAGCACCGTCACGATGACGAGCATCGACCCGACGTAGAAGAAGAGGATGCGGTAGACCGCGCTGCGCACCGCGCGGGCGACCGAGCGCACCGGGTCGTCGGACTCGGCGGCCGCGATGGTCACGACCTCCAGGCCGCCGAAGGCGAAGACGACGGCGAGGACGCCCGAGACGACGCCCTCCCAGCCGTTCGGCAGGAAACCGCCCTGCCCGGTGAGGTTCGTGAGGCCGACCGGGTCCGTGTCGGGCAGCACGCCGAAGACCGCGAGCAGACCGAGGACCAGGAACGCGACGATCGCGAAGACCTTGAGGGCGGCGAACCAGAACTCGAACTCGCCGAAGTTCTTCACCGAGGCGAGGTTGGCGGCGGTGAAGACCAGCATGAAGATCAGCACCCAGGCCCACTGCGGCACCGCGGGCGCCCAGCCGTTCGCGATCTGCGCGGCGCCGGTCGCCTCCACGGCGAGCACCACCACAAGCAGGAACCAGTAGAGCCAGCCGACGCTGAAACCGGCCCAGCGGCCGAGCGCGCGCTCGGCGTGCACGGAGAAGGAACCCGAGGCGGGCATCGCGGCCGACATCTCGCCGAGCATCCGCATGACGCACATCGCGAGCGCGCCCGCGATCAGATACGAGACGACGATGCCGGGGCCCGCGACGGAGATCCCGGCCCCCGACCCCACGAAGAGCCCGGCCCCGATGACACCACCGAGCCCGAGCATGGTGAGGTGCCGCTGCTTGAGACCCCCGGAGAGCGGCTCCGGTGCGGACTCCGGCATGCCCCCGGTGCCGGGTACCGATCTGTCGGGGGGTGCGTCGTGCATGGTGCTCAGGCTGCTCTCGGGGTCACATGACTTTGGCGGGACTCCACAGTCTCCCCGGGCGGCAGCCCCTCGCGCAAAACGGGGCACCCGCCCGCCGACCTCCGTGACGAGCATCACGCCGCCCGACGTGTACGCGTAACCCTTTGTGCGGAGCCCACCAAGGCCCCGCCCCCGGGTTGTCGGCCGATGACCGTGTTGCCGCACCGCCGCCTGGGATAGCGTCAACGCGTTCCCCACCCTGCCCACATCCCGCGGAGTCCCCGATGAGCATCGCCGCTGCCACCACCCGTCCCGGCCAGGTCCTCGCCGACCTGCTGCCCGCGTCCCGCGTGAAGGACGCGGCGCTCGTGCTCGGCGGCGCCGCGCTCACCGGGATCGCCGCCCAGATCGCGGTGCCCGTGCCGGGCTCCCCGGTGCCGGTGACCGGCCAGACCTTCGCCGCGCTGCTCGTCGGCACGTCGCTGGGCGCCCGCCGCGGCTTCCTCTCGCTCGCGGTGTACGCCCTCGTGGGCATGGCGGGCATGCCGTGGTTCGCCCAGGCGGGTTCCGGCGTCGCGGCCCCGTCCCTCGGCTACGTCCTCGGCATGCTGCTCGCCGCCACGGTGGTGGGCGCGCTGGCCCGCCGCGGCGGCGACCGCTCGGTGCTGCGCACGGCGGGCACGATGGTCCTCGGCTCCGCGATCATCTACGCGGTCGGCGTCCCGTACCTGGCCGCGGCCACCGGCATGTCGCTGACCCAGGCCGTCGCCGCCGGGCTCACGCCCTTCCTGATCGGCGACGCCCTCAAGGCCGCGCTGGCCATGGGCGCGCTGCCCACGGCGTGGAAGTTCCTGGACCGCTGACGCACCCCCCCCAGTCACGCCTGAAGAGGCTCGCCGGGCCGTATGTGGCCTTACTCGGCGAGCCTCTTCAGTGTTTCCGGGTCGTGCAGGTTCCGTCGGTCGTGCGGATTCCGTCAGGCCTTCGCCCGCGGCCGCACCTTCTCCCGTACGAGGGAGAAGACGACCACGAAGGCGGCGGCGAGGAGCGAGAGCAGTACCTGCTTGCGGCCGGCCTCGTCGGTGAGCATGTAGACGAGCACGAACGAGATCATCGCGATCGTGACCCACGTCAGGTACGGGAAGAGCCACATCTTCACGACCAGCTTCTCCGGCTCCTCGCGCAGGATGATGCCGCGCATCCGCAGCTGCGTGAAGGAGATGATCAGCCACACGAAGAGGGCCACCGCGCCCGAGGAGTTCAGCAGGAAGTCGAAGACGGTGTCCTTCCACTGGTAGTTGAACCAGACGGCGACGAAACCGAAGACGACGGAGCCGAGGATCGCGGCCTGCGGCACACCCCGCGCGTTGGTGCGCGCGAAGGCCTTGGGCGCGTCACCACGCTGGCCGAGCGAGAAGGCCATCCGGGACGCGGTGTAGAGGCCGGAGTTGAGGCAGGAGAGCACGGCCGTGAGGACGATGACGTTCATGACCTGGCCGGCGTGCGGAATGCCGATCGAGTTCAGCGCGGCGACGTAGCTTCCGTCCTTGGTGATCGACTTGTCGTTCCACGGCAGGAGCGTGATGACGACGAAGATCGAGCCCAGGTAGAAGACGCCGATGCGCCAGATCACGCTGTTCGTCGCCTTGGTGACGGCGCGCTGCGGGTCCTCGGACTCGCCGGCGGCCAGCGTGACGATCTCGCTGCCCATGAAGGAGAAGACGACCATCAGGACACCGGTGAGGATGGCGCCCGCGCCCTTGGGCATGAAGCCGCCCGCGTCGGTGAGGTGCGCGACGCCGGCGCCGGGGTTGTCGGAGCCGGGCAGCAGGCCGAAGACGGCGAGCAGGCCGATGACGACGAAGCCGCCGATGGCGACGACCTTGATCCCGGCGAACCAGAACTCGAACTCGCCGTACGAGCCCACCGACACGAGGTTCGTCGCGGTGAGCACGACCATCACGATGAGCGCCCAGCCCCACTGCGGGACGGCGGGTATCCAGCCGTTGAGGATGACGGCGCCGGCGGTGGCCTCCACCGCGAGCACGACGACCCAGAAGAACCAGTACAGCCAGCCGATGGAGAAGCCGGCCCAGCGGCCGAGCGCCTGGTCCGCGTAGGTGGAGAAGGAGCCGGAGGCGGGCCGGGCGGCGGCCATCTCGCCGAGCATCCGCATCACGAGGACGACCATCGTGCCGACGAGGGCGTACGAGATGAGGATCGCGGGCCCGGCGGCGGCGATGCCGGAGCTGGAGCCGACGAAGAGGCCGGCGCCGATCACGCCGCCGATGGCGATCATGGAGAGGTGGCGGTTCTTCAGACCCGCTTTGAGGCCGTCGCCGGTGTCACCGTTGTGGCCGGACTGCGGATCCCCAGGGGAATTGGGGGTGCTGTCTGCCTTCGCAAGGGAGGGTTGCGAGGTCATGGACGAATCCTTAAGTTCTCGGGTCGCGAGCCCCCGCATTCAAACTCAGGGGTGAACGGGACGGAAGTCCTGAATCCGGATCGTTGTATTCAGGCCAATGGCCTGGACCAAGGTCCCGATCGGGGAGATCAAAGTCCCGCCCGGTCGCGGCTACCCGCCCCGCGACATGCCACACTCGGACCCATGCGCGTGTACCTCGGCTCGGATCATGCCGGCTACGAACTCAAGAACCACCTGGTCGAATGGCTCAAGAGCCACGGCCACGAGCCCGTCGACTGCGGGCCCCACATCTATGACGCCCAGGACGACTACCCGCCGTTCTGCCTGCGCGCCGCGGAGCGGACCGCAGCGGACCCCGAGGCCCTCGGCATCGTCATCGGCGGCTCCGGGAACGGCGAGCAGATCGCCGCGAACAAGGTGAAGGGCGTACGGGCGGCCCTGGCCTGGAGCGAGCAGACCGCGGCGCTCGGCCGTGAGCACAACGACGCCAACGTGATCTCCATCGGCGGCCGGATGCACACGCAGGAAGAGGCGACGAAGTTCGTCGAGATCTTCCTCGCCACGCCGTACTCGGGAGAAGAGCGCCACACGCGCCGCATCGAGATGCTTTCCCGGTACGAGGAGACGGGGGAGCTGCCCCCCATCCCCGCACACCACCCCCAGCCGTAGCGACCCTCCGAGGCCGGACGGCGCTGGGTTCCAGCCCGTCCGGCGCTTGAGGACGAGCCCTCGAGGCGATCCTTTTCACCGCGAAACCCCCGGAGGGAACCGTGCCGGAGGGGCACACCATTCACCGGCTGGCCCAGGACCACCTGGCACGGTTCGCGGGGAAGCCCGTGGCGGCAAGCAGCCCGCAGGGCAAGTTCTCCGACAGCGCCGCCCTGGTCACCGGCCAGGTGCTGGAGACCGCCGAGGCCCACGGCAAGCACCTCTTCCTCGGCTTCGCCGGCGCCGGCTGGATCCACATCCACCTCGGCCTCTTCGGCAAGTACACGCTGGGGGAGACCCCCGCCCCGCCGCCGACGGACACCGTCCGCCTCCGCCTCCTGAACGACGCGTACCACTCCGACCTCCGCGGCCCCACCACCTGCGCCCTCATCACGGACGACGAGAAGCAGGCGATACACGACCGGCTCGGCCCGGACCCCCTGCGCCCCGCGGACGCCCCGGAGAACGACCCGGCGAAGGCCTACCGCCGGATCTCCCGCAGCCGCACCGCCATCGCCGCGCTCCTCATGGACCAGAAGGTCATCGCGGGCGTCGGCAACGTGTACCGCGCGGAGGTCCTCTTCCGGCACGGCATCGACCCGTACACCCCGGGCAAGGACATCACCGAGTCACAGTGGACCGTGATCTGGGCGGACCTCGTCGACCTGATGCGCGAGGGCGTCCGGCTGAACCGCATCGACACCGTCAGGCCCGAGCACACCCCGGAGGCGATGGGCCGCCCGCCGCGCGTCGACGACCACGGCGGCGAGGTCTACGTCTACCGCAGGGCGAACCAGCCCTGTCACCTGTGCACCACCGAGATCCGCACCGCCGGCCTCGCCGCCCGCAACCTCTTCTGGTGCCCGACCTGCCAACGGCCGGCTTGACCGAAGCCCCGGCCGGGCCCCGGCCCGAAGCCCCCGGCTAGAACCCGTGCGGCAGCCACGGCGCCACGTCCGACGCGAAGGCCACCGAGGCCTCGGTCAGCGCACCCTGCCGCAGTTCCCGCACCCGGCCCGCGCCCGCCAGCGACGTGAGGGACACGCCTCCCAGATAGGAGGCGCCCAACTCGCGTATGGAAAGGGCGAGATCGGCCGCGTCGTCCGTACGCTCGCACGAGGCGCCCTTCGCGTCGCCGGTGAGCCGCCAACGCCCCTCGTTCCAGGGGCAGAACGCGTCCTCGACCTCGAACACCACGTCCAGAGGCGTCTGATACGTACGCGCCTCCAGTGCCGCGCCCACCTCGACGAGCCGGACGTGCAGCGAGTCGCTCACCTTCAGGTCGCACCGGCGCATGTCCGAGACGAGCTGGAGCAGCGGGTCGTCCACCGGCCGGTTGCGGGCGAGGACCGACGACGTCAGGTCGATGTCGAAGAGGAACCGCCACAGCGCCGCGTACGCCGCCGGGTCGAGCGCCTCGATGTCGCGCAGCCTGACCACACCCTTGGGGCCCTTCGCGTCCCACTCCGGCTTGATCGCGTACCGCGCGTACCCGACGAGTTCACCCGCGCGCTCGGCTGTCACGCACTGCAGCGGCGACGCGCCGTCCCGGCCGTCCTTCGGGTCGAGCAGCCCGAGCGCCTCCCAGCCCGGCTGCCGGGCCGGCATGCCCGGACGCCCGGTGACCCGGCGTGCGTACAGCGCCTCGCACGCGTCGTGGACGTCGGCGGGCTTCGCGTACCGCAGAAGTACGTCATCGGTACCGGCGGGGACGGACAGCCGCACCCGGGTCGTGTCGATGTCGGCCCGCATCTGCTGGGTGGCCACGCCGTACCCGAACCGGCCGTAGATGACCGGCTCCGAGGCGGTGAGCACGGCCAGCGCCTCGCCCCTCGCGCGCACGTCGTCGAGCTGGTGCCGCATCATCGACGTCAGGATGCCGCGCCGCCGGTGCGTGGCCGCGACGCCCACCATCGTCACGCCCGCCGTGTCCACCAGCGCGCCGCCCGGCACGGAGAGCCGGAAGGAGAACGCCCCGGCCGTCCCGACGCAGGCGTCCCCGTCCCACACACCGATCGACCGGTCGGCCTCGGTGAGCCTGCGCCACAGAGCCAGCTCGTCGGCGGACTCCGGCACGCCACCGAACGCGACCTCCAACGTCCCGTACCAGGTGTCCCATTCGGCCTTCGCGAGCACCCGCAAGTCTGTCGTCATATGCCATGACTACCAGGGCGATACGGCCCGGTGCGACAGGATTTTCACCGTCCGCACCCGGCCGGGAACATGCCTCTGACGGGGGACAACCGGGACCTCCCGTGCGAAGTACGCGGCCCGCTGGATAAGGTCCACGAGCAATGGTGGTACGACGAGCACGCCGCGCGCGACGCGAACGGCGTGCGGAAGCCGAGACGTTCGCGGCCCGGATGAAGAAGAGGGTGCACCGGGCCCGTATCGTGCTGCGCAAATCCGGGGTCGACTACTTCCGCGGCGACGGCTCCGACTGGGTGGCCCTGGCCGGTCTGCTCCTGACCGTTCCCGTGATCACCGCCTGCACGATCATCAACAGCGTGTGGTTCTCGCCCGCCGCCCTCGTCCTGCCCATCGTCGCCGGCGGCCTGCTGCTGCGCCCCGCCAGCCTGCTCGGCCTGTACGCGGCGTCGGCCGTGGCCCTCATCGTGGAGTCCGTCCAGCTCGGCCCCTACCCGGGAGGCACCTCCCGCGTCACACCGGGCGTGGTTCTCGTGGTCGCGGCCTGCGGCCTCTTCGGCCTGCTCATCGCCCAGTTCCGCAGCAGGGTCGGCGTGCCCTGGCGCGGCGGCGGCACCATGCTCTTCGACCTGCGCGAACGCATCCGCGTCCAGAGCAAGCTGCCGAAGCTGCCGCGCGGCTGGCACCGCGAGATGGCGCTGCGCCCGGCCGGCGGCCAGTCCTTCTCCGGCGACTTCGTGGTCGCGGCACGGACCAACGGCGGCCGCACCCTGGAGGCCGTCCTCACCGACGTCTCGGGCAAGGGCATGGACGCCGGGTCGCGTGCGCTGCTGCTCTCGGGCGCGTTCGGCGGCCTGCTCGGCTCGCTGCCCCCGCACGCCTTCCTGCCCGCCGCCAACGGCTATCTGCTCCGCCAGGACTGGGACGAGGGCTTCGCGACCTCCATCCACCTCGTCCTCGACCTGGAGACCGGCGACTACGAACTGTTCTCGGCGGGCCACCCGCCGGGCCTCCAGCTCAGCGCGGGCAGCGGCCGCTGGGAGGAGAAAGCCGGACAGGGCCCGCTCCTCGGCGTCTACGACGGGGCGCAGTTCGACCCCGTCAAGGGTGTCCTGCGCCCCGGCGACGTCCTGATGCTCTTCACGGACGGCCTCGTCGAGACCTCCGAGCGCGACATCGCCGAGGGCATGGACCGCCTGACGGGCGAGGCCGACCGGTATGTGGCCGGGGGCTTCCACGGCGCCGCGTGGCACCTCATCGAGGCGGTCGCCAAGGACGTGAACGACGACAGGGCGCTGCTGCTGATCTGCCGGGAGTCGTGAGCCCCGCTCTGCCGGGAGGCGTGCGTCCCGTCGGCTACGGCGCGCTGCTCGCCGAGGCCCGCTCTTCCTTCCCGTCTTCCTTCCTGTCTTCCTTCCCGGGCGCACCGGGTCCGCCCGCCACCGCGACTTCGCGGCCGCCCGGCAGGACGCGCGCCAGCCACTCCGACCGTCCCGCGGCCAGTGGGCCGAGGACCGCGAGGAGCAGGACGTACCCCGCGATGAAGGGGGAGAGGCGCTCGTCGAGGCCCGCGCCCGCCGCCATCGTGGCGAGGATCAGCGCGAACTCGCCGCGGGCGAGCAGCGTCGTGGAGATGTTCGCCGCGGGGTCGGGACCGAAGCCGTACACCCGTGCCGCGCCGAGCCCGGCGAGGACGTTCATCAGGAGCGTCACCGCGACCGCGGCGAGCACCGGCCACAGCACCACTGGCAGGTCGCCGGGGTCGATGGAGAGCCCGAACGCGAAGAAGAAGATCGCTCCGAACGCGTCCCGCAGCGGATGGACCAGCTTGCGGATGCGGTCGCCGGACGCCGTGCTGCCCAGCATCAGACCGACCATGAACGCGCCGATCGCGTCGGCGACGCCGAACCACTCGGAGACCCCGGCGACGAAGACGGCGGCGCCGAGGAAGGAGATGACGAGGAGTTCGTCGTCCCGGGTGTCCATCAGCCGTCCCACGGCCCTGGTGCCGAAGCGGGCCGCGAGCGCGAGGAGCAGCAGGAATCCGAAGGCCTTGCCGCCGTCCAGCACGGCCGCCGAGAGGCTGTCCGCGCCGGACAGGATCGGCTGCAGCGCCGCGAGGTAGAGGGCCAGGAAGATGTCCTCGACGACGATGATGCCGAGGATCGGCTTCGTCTCCGGATTGCCGAGCCTGCCGGTGTCGACCAGGACCTTCGTGACGATCGCGGAGGACGAGATGCCGAGCACCCCGGCGAGGACCAGCGCTTCGGAGGTGCCCCAGCCGAGCGCGAATCCGAAGCCCAGGCCGGCGCCGACGTTCAGGGCGAGGTAGGTGCCTCCGGCGACGGCCATCTTGCGGCCACCGGTCTTGAGGTCGTCCAGGTGGAACTCGAGGCCCAGGTAGAAGAGCAGCAGGACCAGGCCGAGCGCCGAGAGCATTTCCAGGTCGTGGGGGTCGGAGACCAGGACCACGCCGGGGGTGTGGGGGCCGAGGAGGATGCCGGCCAGGATGAACAAGGGGATGGTGGGGAGTCCGATGCGGCCGCCGAGGCGGGCGAGGACGGCGGCGGCCAGAAAGGCGCCGCCCATGGCTATCAGGGTGTCTGCGTGTCCGATGGGCCCGTTCCTCCGTTAGAGATGGCAAAGAAAGCGTCAAGAACGCGTCAATACTTAGGTTACCAAACGATCAGCGCGGCGATCCTGAACGCTCGTGGTGGGGTTCTCCCCACCCCGGGTTCGCCAGCCGACCTCATGGTCCGCACCACCCCCGCATCCGTACGTTCGAACCATCGACCAGGGACGTACGAACGGAAGGCGGGCACAGCCATGGGGCTGCGACGGAAGAAGAACCGGGACGTCGAGGAGGACGCACGCGTCCTCGGCGCGGCGGCGCCCGGCGACTGGGCCGTCGAACTGCGGGGCGTCCGCCGCCAGTACGGGCGCGGCTCCGGCGCCGTGCACGCCCTCGCCGGTATCGACCTCGCCCTGCCCCGCGGCAGCTTCACCGCCGTCATGGGCCCCTCCGGATCCGGCAAGTCCACGTTCCTGCAGTGCGCCGCGGGCCTGGACCGGCCGAGCGCGGGCACCGTCCGCCTCGGCGGCACCGAGATCACCGGCATGAGCGAGAACAAGCTCACCGCGCTGCGCCGCACCCGCCTGGGCTTCGTCTTCCAGGCCTTCAACCTGCTGCCGTCGCTCACCGTCGAACAGAACGTCGTCCTGCCGATGCGCCTCGCCGGCCACCGCCCCGACCGCCGCAAGGCCGCCGAGATGCTCACCCGCGTCGGCCTCGGCGACAAGGCGCGCCGCCGTCCCGGCCAGCTCTCCGGCGGTCAGCAGCAGCGCGTCGCCATCGCCCGCGCCCTGGTCACCGAGCCCGACGTGATCTTCGCCGACGAACCGACCGGCGCCCTCGACACCACCACCGCCACCGAGATCCTCGGCCTGCTGCGGTCCGCGGTCGACGGCCTGGGCGCCACCGTCGTCATGGTCACCCACGACCCGGCCGCCGCCGCCCACGCCGACCGCGTCCTCTTCCTCGCCGACGGCTCCCTGGTCGACCGCCTGGAGCGCGCATCCGCCGCACAGATCGCCGCCCGGATGACGGCCCTCACCGCTCCGTCGTACGCGGGGGTGGCCGCGTAATGGCGTACGCGCCCAACGGCCTCGCCCGCGCGGCCGTCCGTTTCAAACCCGCCGCGTTCGCCGGCACCTTCGTCGCCCTGATGATGGCCTCGCTGATCGTGGCCGCCTGCGGAATCCTCCTGGAGACGGGCCTACGCGCCTCCGTGCCGCCCGAGCGCTACGCGGGCGCCCCTGTGGTCGCCGCCGCCGACCAGTCCGTCCACTTCGTCACCGGCAGCGGCGACAGCAAGTCCGAGTCGAACACCCCGCTGCCCGACCAGGCGCGCCTCGACGACTCCCTGGTCGCAAAGGCCGGTTCGGTGCCCGGCGCGCGCACCGCCGTCCCCGACATCACCTTCCCCGTACGCTCCGGCGCCAAGGACGTCACCGCACACGGCTGGGGCTCCACCGCCTTCACCGGCGAGCAGCTCACCGCGGGCCACGCCCCGCGGCCCGGCGAAGTCGTCCTCGCCACACCCGGCGCCTCCGTCGGCGACCGCACCACGCTCACCACCGCCGACGGGCCGCGCGACTTCCGCGTGTCCGGCACGGTGCAGGCCCGACAGGGCGCGCCCACCGCCTGGTTCGCCGACTCCGAGGCCGTCCGCATCTCCGGGCACCCCGGCAGCATCGACGCCATCGCCGTACTGCCCAAGAAGGGTGTCTCCGCCGACACCCTCAAGTCCCAGGTGGCGCACGCCATCGGCAAGAAGGCCGACGTCCACACCGGCGACGACCGCAGCGCGGCCGAAGGCTCCGAGCTCGCCTACGCCAAGGAACTGCTCACCGCACTCGGCGGCTCCTTCGGCGGCATCGCCACACTGACCGCCGTGTTCACCGCGGCCGGCACCGTCGCGCTCTCGGTGGGCCAGCGCGCCCGTGAGTACGCGCTGCTGCGCGCCATCGGCACCACCCCGCGCCAGATCCGCCGCACCATCGCCACCGAGACCCTGCTCGTCGCGCCGGTCGCAGGAGCGGTCGGCGTCCTGCCCGGCATCGCCCTGGCCACCTGGTGGTTCGGGCAGCTGAAGGAGAAGGGCGCGGTCCCCGAGGCCGTCGACCTGTCCGTCTCGTTCATCCCTCTCGTCTCCGCCATCGGCGTCGCCGTCCTCACCGCGCTCGGCGCCGGCTACACGGCCGCCCGCCGCCCCTCCCGCATCAAGCCCGGCCAGGCGCTCAGCGAAGCCTCCGTGGAGCGGGTGCCGCTCGGCTGGATCCGCACGCCGCTGGGCATCGCGGCCGCCGTCGGCGGCACGGTCTTCGCGAGCTTCGCCGCGAACAACTCCGGCGAGGACGCGGCGAACGCGGCGCTCGGCGTCGTCATGCTCTTCATGCTCGCCGTGGCCCTGCTCGGCCCGCTGGTCGCCCGCGGCTGCGCGGCCCTGTTCGGCCTCCCGCTGCGCGGCGCCGGCGCCCCCGCCGCGCTGGCCGCCGCCAACTCCCGTACGAACGCCCGCCGCCTCGCCTCCGCGATCACCCCCATCGTGCTCGCCATGGCCTTCTCCTCCGTCCTCGTCTTCATGCACACCAGCGAGGACCGGGTCGCCGCCGACCAGCAGCGCGCCGGCATCACCGCCGACCACATCGTCACCTCCGAAACGGGCCTCGCGCCGGCCACGGTGACGAAGGCCGCCCACGCGGACGGGGTCACCTCCGCCGTCGGCCTGCTCAAGTCCTCCGTGCTCGTCCCGGTCGGCTCCGGCGCCGACCGCTGGCTGGAGTCGGCGTCCACGCAGGGCGTCACGGGCTCCGCCGCCGACCTCGCCGACGTCCAGGACCTGAAGGTCGAGACGGGCGCCCTGACCCTCGCCAGGGGCCAGATCGCGATCGACGCCAACCTCGCACGCTCCGCGCACGTCAGGACCGGCGACCGCCTCGACATCCGCCTGCCCGACGGCACCAAGGCCTCGCCGAAGGTCGTGGCGACGTACGGCAGGGGCCTCGGCCTCTCCCAGGCGACGATGCCCGCGGCCGACCTGAAGCAGCACGTCACCTCGTCCTTCCCCACCGAGATCTGGACGAAGGGCGGCTCGGAGCAGGCCCTTGCCGGCCTCGGCACCCTCCGGGACCGCGACGGCTACGCCACCGCCCAGTCCATGGACCGCGAACTCAACGCCTGGGCCAACACCACGATGGCGGCCGTGCTCGGCGGCTTCGCGGCCGTCGCCGCGGTCAACACCCTGGTGATGACGGTCCTGGACCGCCGCAGCGAACTCGGCACGCTGCGCCTGATCGGCTCCACCCGCCGCCAGGTGATGCACATGATCCGCTGGGAGGCGCTGCTCGTCGCCTGCGCGGGCATCGTCATCGGCTCGGCCATCGCGTTCGCCACGCTCGTCCCGATGATGAAGGGCCTCACCGGCGAATCCCCGTACATCCCCCCGCTGGTCTACGGCTCCTTCGTGGGCGCGGTCCTCGTCCTGGGCCTCGCCTCGGCGACGATCCCGGCGCGGGCCGCACTAAAGTCCACCGCATGATGTCCCTCCCCGAGGTGGAAGCCCTCGCCCGCGAGGCCCACGCCGACCGGACCGACAAGGCGGGCCGCCCCTACGCCGAACACCTCCGTGCCGTGGCCGACGGCGTGCGGGCGAGGGGCGGCGACGACGAACAGATCGCCGCGGCCTGGCTGCACGACTCCGTCGAGGACGACGCCCTGTCCGAGCGGTGGCTGCGCGAGGCGGCGCTGACCCGGCGTACGAAGGACATCGTCCTGGCGCTCACCAAGCGCGACGGCGAATCCAAGGAGGCGTACGCGGAACGCATCCTCGCCACCCCCGGCGCCCGCCTCGTCAAGGAGGCGGACCTGGCGCACAACGCGGACCCGGCCCGCCTCGCGGTCCTCGACACCACGACAAGGGCGCGCCTGACGGCCAAGTACGCCGCCATGCGCGCCCTGTTGGGGCTCCGGTGAGAGACGCTAGCCGGACCTGCCGCGTTCCCGGGCGAGCTGCGCCGCGTCCCGCTTGAAGGCCCACTCCATCTTGGGCTCCATCGCGAAACGGAACATGCGCTGCACCGGTGGCGTGCACAGCAGGGTCACCACGGTCCCCGCGACCACCGTCACGAAGATCTCGCCGAGCGGCTTGTGCAGCCACTCGTAGTCCTCGAACCAGCCCCAGAAACGGGAGCCCTTGGCGAGGAAGCCGTGCAGCAGGTAGCCGTACAGCGTGCCCGCGCCGAGGATCGTGAACCACATCTTGCGGCGCGGCACCCACGCGAAGAAGCACGCGGTGAGGACGACCGAGCAGCCGAAGAGCGCCAGCGTCATCACGATGCCGACCCACCACGGCACGCCAAGCTCCTGCGCGCTGTCACGGCGGTAGAACCACACGGAGGTCATCCGGGGCGCCGCCCAGTAGGCGAGGAGCACCGCGGCGGCGAAGACCGGCACGGAGAGGATTCGCACCTCACGGCGGCGCACCAGCTGGAAGTACTCGGGCTTCATGAAGAGGCCGAGTACGAAGAACGGCAGGAACTGCAGTACGCGCTGCAGGTCGAGGTCGTCGCCGATATCGGGTGAGATCACGGCGAGCATGGCGATGGCCAGCGCGAGCGGCACCGGCCAGCGCACGATCTTCCACAGCGGCACGGTGAGCCGCCACACGAAGAGCGCGACCAGGAACCAGGTGAGATACCAGGGGTCGAGCAGACTGATCGGCTGGCCGGGATCGTCGTCGGCCCAGCGCTTGAAGAAGGTGTACGCGACTTCGAAGATCACGTACGGCACGGCGACACCGGTCACGAGCCGCTTCAGGCGGTCCGGACGCATGTCGAAACTGCGGGAGAAGTAGCCGGAGATCACGATGAACGCCGGCATGTGGAAGGTGTAGACGGTCATGTACAGCGCCTCGGCGGCGCGGCTGTGATCCGTCAGCGGTTCCCATGCGTGGGCCATCGCCACGAGGACGATCGCCAGGTACTTGGCGTTGTCGAAGAACGCGTCGCGCTGCTTGGCGGGCTTCGACGTGCTGCGGGCGGCGCTGTGGCCGGCCGGGGTGGGGGGAGCTGTGGCGGTGGCCTGCGGGGTCGGGTGGTGGGCGCGGGGAGTGGGAACTCCGGCCGCCGGCACCTGGGCCGGGGGGAGCGGCGCCCGGTGGCGTCCGTGCGGTTGCACCGAGTTGGTCACAGGCCCTCCCACCAGGAGCTCGGTGAGACGACCCGGGACCGCACTGCGCCTGCGGGGGTGGTGGCAGCGTGGAACATCTGAGGCACCCTAGCGTCGCGGCGGTGTATTCGTAAAACCCCCGTCACTTTCGTCGACGCAATCCCCGGGAATCGGTTCGGGTGACAAAGAGAGTCGACAAAGAGATGTGGCAGTATGCGTGCGCATCGCGCCCGGTACGTCACAACTCATCCGGTTTAAATGGTGCATAACACTCCCGGGCGACTCCGGTGAAATGTCCGGACGGCCGAATTGGAATTTCTTGCGAACGTCGTGTGTGGCGATGGCAACGATCACACCGAATTCTCATGTCCGCCGGTCGTCGAATTGCTGTGCGACAGTGCGCTGCGCTTGCGCCCGCAGGGTTCGTCCGTGCGCCGGGGCCGAGAAGCGTTGGCCGACGATGTGTCACCGGCCGCATGGAGGGGGCTCGTTGGTGGCACGATGGTCCCTGGCGGGGGTGTGCGGGGTCGTACCCCCCCGGGCCGGGAGAGCGACCGACCTAGGGTGTGATCAGTGTGGCCATTTCGCTGTCAGTGGTGCTGCTGTTGGCGATCATCCTTGTGGTGCTGATCCGCGGGGGATCGCTCAAGGCGGGCCCCGCGATCGTCGCGGTGCTCTTCGGCTTCTTCCTCGCCTCCACGGGCATGGCTCCGTCGATAAACCGCTTCCTGAACGAAGTGGCGGAGACCATCAACTCGATCAGCTTCTGAGTCCGGACGGCCGGGGAACGCAGAAACCCCAGACCGTTGCCGGCCTGGGGTTTCCTCGGAAGAGCGGGCGACGGGAATCGAACCCGCGTAGCTAGTTTGGAAGACTAGGGCTCTACCATTGAGCTACGCCCGCACGGTTCGCGCCACGAGCGGAACCCGCGGCACGACAGGCATCCTAGCGGGTCCTGCCGGCTCGCCGCACGTGCCCCCCGCGATCCGGCCCCGTAAACCGGGAGCCGCACTGCCTGCGGGCATGTACCCTACGTGTCGCACCGACGGGGTGTGGCGCAGCTTGGTAGCGCGTCCGCTTTGGGAGCGGAAGGCCGTGGGTTCAAATCCCGCCACCCCGACCACCTTGTTCCTCCCCGCGAGGCCTGTACGAGGCCCGTCGTTCCTCTCCCGCGATGTTCCGCCGAAGATCGCATTGTGGCTCGGCTCCCGCTTGCCGTTACTATGCAAGTTGTGTGCCCGTGTGTCTCTGAGCCGGGCAGAATCCCAAGAAGTCAGCCCCAAGGAGACCGAACCGTGAAGAGCGCCGTGGAGACCCTGAACCCGACCCGGGTTCGGCTCACTGTTGAGGTGCCCTTCGAGGAGCTCAAGGACAGCCTCGACGCGGCCTACAAGAAGATCAACCAGCAGGTCACGGTGAAGGGCTTCCGCAAGGGCAAGATCCCGGCCCGAGTCATCGACCAGCGGTTCGGCCGCGGCGCCGTCCTCGAAGAGGCCGTCAACGACGCGCTCCCGAAGTTCTACACCGAGGCCGTGAACGAGGCCGAGCTCAACGTCCTGGGCCAGCCCGAGGTGGACATCACCGAGCTGAAGGACAACGAGACCCTCAACTTCACCGCTGAGGTCGACATCCGTCCCGCGATCGAGATCCCGGACTACTCCGGCATCGAGGTCGAGGTCGACGCCGTCGAGGTCAGCGACGAGGACGTCGACAAGGCCGTGGAGGAGCTGCGCGAGCGCTTCGCCTCCACGTCCCCGGTCGAGCGTGCCGCCGAGGACGGCGACGTCGTGACGATCGACCTGCAGGCCAAGGTCGAGGGCGAGGTCCTGGAGGACGGCGTCGCGTCCGGCGTCTCCTACACGATCGGCTCCGGCGAGCTCCTCGAGGGCATCGACGACGCCGTGAAGGGCCTGGAGGCCGGTGGCGAGGCCACCTTCACCTCCGAGCTCAAGGGCGGCTCGGCCGCCGGCAAGGAGTCCGAGGTCACCGTCAAGGTCACCCAGGTCGCCAAGCGTGAACTGCCGGAGCTGGACGACGACTTCGCGCAGCTCGCCTCCGAGTTCGACACCCTCGACGAGCTGAAGGCCGACAGCCGCAAGCGCCTCGAGAACATGAAGCAGTACGACCAGGCCACGCAGGCCCAGGAGCGCGTCCTGGAGAAGCTGCTCGAGCTGGTCGAGGTCCCCGTCCCCGAGAAGCTCCTCGCGGACGAGATCCAGACCCGCAAGCACAACCTGGTGAACCACCAGCTCGGCCAGATGGGCCTCGACCTCGCGAAGTACCTGGAGATCCAGGGCAAGACCGAGGAAGAGTTCGACGCCGAGACCAAGGAGCAGGCCGAGAAGGGCATCAAGACGCAGTTCGTCCTCGACGAGCTCGTCAACAAGGAGAAGCTGAACGTGAACCAGGAGGAGCTCACCGAGCACCTCATGCGTCGCGCGCAGTCCTCCGGCATGTCCCCCGACCAGTTCGCCCAGGCCGTCGTCGAGGGCGGCCAGGTCCCGATGCTCGTCGGCGAGGTCGCCCGCGGCAAGGCCCTCGCGGTCGTCGTCGAGGCCGCCACGGTCAAGGACACGAACGGCGAGGTCGTCGACCTCGAGGACGAGACGGCCGAGACCGTCGAGGCTTCCTCGGACGAGGCTGCCGAGGAGAAGACCGAGGCGTGACCGCTGCGCTCGGCTAAACGCATACCGGGGCTCCCGGGACTGAACGGTCCCGGGAGCCCCGGTGCCGTTTCAGGGGCGCGGGGAACTGCGCGAGCAACCACGTACAAGCCGCACCCGCCGTGGACCCTGTCCCGGCAGACGCGCCTGCGGCCCGGCGGGGGCCGGCCGCGCAGTTCCCCGCGCCCCTGACGGGGCACGACCGGCACCGTTCCAGGCGCCCCCGCCAGAACCTGCGCTCACAGCGAACAGTTCGGTCTGCGGGATTCCCGGAGGGACCCCGCGCGTTAGGGTCCATGAATACGAGGGCAGGGGAGTCCCCGACGCCGCCCCCGGAGCGGCGAGCACGCGGGTCCCCGAGCCCCAGCTGAAGACGTGAGACGGCCCGGCGCCGTCGTAAGACGAGCAGGTGGATACGTGACGAATCTGATGCCCTCCGCCGCCGGCGACCCCTCCATCGGTGGTGGCCTCGGCGACCAGGTCTACAACCGGCTGCTCGGCGAGCGGATCATCTTCCTCGGCCAGGCCGTGGACGACGACATTGCCAACAAGATCACCGCACAGCTGCTGCTCCTCGCCGCAGAGCCGGACAAGGACATCTTCCTCTACATCAACAGCCCCGGCGGCTCGATCACGGCCGGCATGGCGATCTACGACACCATGCAGTACATCAAGAACGACGTGGTGACGATCGCGATGGGCATGGCCGCCTCCATGGGCCAGTTCCTGCTCAGCGCCGGTACGCCGGGCAAGCGCTTCGCCCTGCCGAACGCCGAGATCCTGATCCATCAGCCGTCCGCGGGTCTCGCGGGCTCCGCGTCGGACATCAAGATCCACGCCGAGCGCCTCCTTCTCACCAAGAAGAAGATGGCCGAGCTCACGGCGTTCCACACCGGGCAGTCCGTCGAGCAGGTCACGCGCGACTCGGACCGCGACCGCTGGTTCGACCCGCAGGAGGCCAAGGAGTACGGCCTCATCGACGACATCATGTCCAGCGCCGCCAGCATGCCGGGCGGGGGCGGCACCGGAGCCTGAGCCCCGTGCTCAGCGCCCCTAAGCCGACACCCAAGCCCCTCCCTTCTCAGGAGAATCAGAGATGAACCACTTCCCCGGCAGCGGCATCTATGAGCGCGCGCAGGCCGAGAGCGGCCAGGCCGAGTTCACCGGCGCCCGCGCCGAGTCCCGTTACGTCATCCCGCGCTTCGTCGAGCGCACCTCGCAGGGCGTGCGTGAGTACGACCCGTACGCGAAGCTCTTCGAGGAGCGCGTGATCTTCCTCGGTGTGCAGATCGACGACGCGTCCGCCAACGACGTCATGGCGCAGCTCCTGTGCCTGGAGTCGATGGACCCCGACCGCGACATCTCCATCTACATCAACAGCCCGGGCGGCTCGTTCACGGCCCTCACGGCCATCTACGACACGATGCAGTTCGTGAAGCCCGATGTGCAGACGGTCTGCATGGGCCAGGCCGCGTCCGCCGCTGCCGTGCTCCTCGCGGCGGGTACGCCGGGCAAGCGCATGGCTCTGCCGAACGCGCGGATTCTGATCCACCAGCCCTACAGCGAGACGGGCCGCGGACAGGTCTCCGACCTGGAGATCGCCGCCAACGAAATCCTCCGGATGCGTTCGCAGCTGGAGGAGATGCTGGCCAAGCACTCCACGACGCCGATCGAGAAGATCCGCGACGACATCGAGCGCGACAAGATCCTCACGGCCGAGGACGCGCTCTCGTACGGACTGGTCGACCAGATCATCTCCACCCGGAAGATGAACAATGCCTCGGTGGCCTGACACAGCGCTGTAGCATCTGCCGCTCCATGGCACGGTTCGTGTACGACTCGCGTCGCAGTGAACCGTGCCAAGGGGGGCCCGAACGGGGGGCCCGGCAAGGTACCGTCGGATAGAGGCACCAGGAGCCGCTGAACGTGGCGTCTCCCAGGCGAAGGGGAAGCACCTCGTGGCACGCATCGGTGACGGCGGCGATCTGCTCAAGTGCTCGTTCTGCGGAAAGAGTCAGAAGCAGGTCAAGAAGCTCATCGCAGGCCCCGGTGTGTACATCTGCGACGAGTGCATCGACCTCTGTAACGAGATCATCGAGGAAGAGCTCGCGGAGACGAGCGAGGTCCGCTGGGAAGAACTTCCCAAGCCTCGCGAGATCTACGAATTCCTTGAGGGCTATGTCGTGGGCCAGGAGCCCGCGAAGAAGGCCCTCTCGGTAGCGGTGTACAACCACTACAAGCGGGTCCAGGCCGGAGAGAACGGCGGCGCACAGGGCCGTGACGACGCGATCGAACTCGCGAAGTCCAACATCCTGTTGCTCGGCCCGACCGGCTCCGGCAAGACGCTCCTGGCGCAGACACTCGCCCGCATGCTGAACGTCCCGTTCGCCATCGCGGACGCGACGGCGCTGACGGAGGCGGGCTATGTCGGCGAGGACGTCGAGAACATCCTCCTGAAGCTCATCCAGGCCGCTGACTACGACGTCAAGAAGGCCGAGACCGGGATCATCTACATCGACGAGATCGACAAGGTGGCCCGCAAGAGCGAGAACCCGTCGATCACGCGCGATGTGAGCGGTGAGGGCGTCCAGCAGGCGCTCCTCAAGATCCTTGAGGGCACGACGGCCTCGGTGCCCCCGCAGGGCGGCCGCAAGCACCCGCACCAGGAGTTCATCCAGATCGACACGACGAACGTGCTCTTCATCGTGGGCGGCGCCTTCGCCGGCCTCGAGAAGATCATCGAGTCGAGGGCGGGCGCGAAGGGCATCGGCTTCGGCGCCACCATCCGCTCCAAGCGCGAGATGGAGGAGAAGGACCAGTTCGAGGACATCATGCCGGAGGACCTGGTGAAGTTCGGGATGATCCCCGAGTTCATCGGCCGCCTCCCCGTGATCACCTCGGTCCACAACCTCGACCGCGAGGCCCTGCTCCAGATCCTCGTCGAGCCGCGCAACGCGCTGGTGAAGCAGTACCAGCGCCTGTTCGAACTCGACGGTGTGGAGCTGGAGTTCGAGCGTGAGGCGCTCGAGGCCATCGCGGACCAGGCGATCCTCCGCCAGACCGGCGCGCGCGGGCTGCGCGCCATCATGGAGGAGGTCCTCCAGTCGGTGATGTACGAGGTGCCGTCCCGCAAGGACGTGGCCCGTGTCGTCATCACGTCGGAGGTCGTCCGGTCGAACGTGAACCCGACGCTGGTGCCGCGCGATGCGCGGGGTCCCGGGGCCGGGGAGCAGAAGTCCGCGTAGTTCTCCTACGCGCGGAAAGGGGCGCCCGGCGATTTCGATCGCCGGGCGCCCCTTTCCGTTGCTCGCCCTCTGCTGCTCCTTGTGCTGCTACTTGACCTCTACGCGGACGTCGTCGCGCAGGTTCGCGACCTGGGTGGCGACGTTGTCCAGGGAGATCTCCTCGCCGCTGCCGGTCGCGGCGACGTCGGAGTAGGTGGCGTACGCGACCGTGCTGTGGTCGCCCCAGACGCACATCGGCGTCTGGAAGCTGTTGGGCACGCCCTCGTCGTCCGCGCCGATCTCACCCATCTTGTACTCGGCCTTCTGGCACTTCATGACGCCGTTCTCGAAGCCGTCCGGAGTGAACTCCTCCGGACTGCCGATGAGCTTGAGGCCGCCGTCGCTCTTGGCCGAGTCCTTCTCCATCTCGGCGAACATGGCGTCGACGACCTTCTCCGGATCGTCGATCTCGCCGTACGCACCGGAGTAGTTGAGGGACTTCATCGTCGCGCCCTTGCCGTAGTTGTACGCGGCGTGGGCGTCCTTGGGGTTCCTGACGCCCTGCTTCTCCAGGTCCGCGAGGTCGCTCGACGACATTCCGCCGGCGTCACCGGCCGACGTGTCCTTCTTGTAGCTGCCGAGCACCGTCTCGGGCGCCGTCAGCTTGTACGTCTTGCCGTCGTCGGAGACGGAGGAGGCGCTGACCTTGTCGTAGACGAAGTACCCACCGACAGCGAGCGCGGCCACCACGACCACGGCGCCTATGACAAGCCCGGTCTTCTTCTTGCCGCCGCCCTGAGGGGGCCCGGGGTACTGGCCGTAGGGGGCCTGCGGCGGCTGCCCGTAGCCGTAGGGCTGGGCAGGCTGGCCGTACGGCTGCTGCGGCGGGACACCCTGCGGCGGCTGCCCGTACGGGCCCGGCTGGGGCTGCTGGGGCTGCTGGGGCGGTCCGCCGTACGGTCCGGGCTGCTGGTAACTCACTTCGTGATTCCCCTCGTTGGTGGTGCGGTGGTGCGGTGGTGCGGTGGTGCGGTGGTGCGGTGGTGCGGTGGTGCGGGCTGTGCGGGCTGTGCGCGTCAGACCTTGACGCGGACCGCCTTGCGGACCCGGAGCGTGGTGTCCGAGGCGTTGCTGAGCGAGACCTTGCCCGCCATGGCCTCGGCGACCTCGAGGGGCACCACGACGCCGACGGTGCTGTGGTCGCCCCAGATGCAGACCGGCATGTGGATCTCCTTGGGGCCCGAGGACGCGCCGCCGCCGCTGTTCTCCATCACGGACTCCTGGCACTTGAGGACGGTGTCGCCCGTGCTGAAGTCCTTGGGGCTGCCGACGAGCTCGCCCGTTTCCGAGCTGTTCTTCTGCGAGTCCTTCTTGATCTTCGCGAACATGCCGTCGACGACCGGGCCCGGGTTCTCGATCTCGCCGTAGACGCCCATGAACTGGAGGGCCTTCTGCCGCAGAGGATTGCTCCCGTCCCCCGACTGGTAGCCGGCGTCGACGTCCTGCGGGTCCTTCACACCCGCCTTCTCGGCGGCCGCCAGGTCGCTGGAGTTGAAGCCGCCGCTCATCTCGTCGCTCTTGTCGTACTCGTTGAGGATCGTGGGAGGCGTCGTCAGCGTGTGCGGGCCGTCGTCCTTGATGCCGCTGCCGGCCACGTTCGAGGAGTCGCCGTTCTTGCCGCCCTTGCCGCTCTTGTCGTCGTCTCCGCCGGCGAGGACGAGGTAGCCGCCGACGGCCGCGGCGGCGACCACGGCGACGGCGGCGATGATCAGGCCGGTCTTCTTCTTGCCGCCGCCGGGGGGCGGGGGCGGGACCTGCCCGTAGGGGGCCTGGGGCTGCTGGCCGTACGGGGGCTGTGGGGGAACCTGCCCGTAGGGGCCGGGCTGCTGGGGCTGGCTGTAGGGCCCGGGCTGCGGGGCCTGCTGCGGGTAGCCGTACCCGGGCTGGGGCTGGGGCTGCGGCGGGGGAGCCTGCTGGGGGTAGCCGTAGCCGGGCTGGGGAGCCTGGGGCTGCTGGCCGTAGGGGCCGGGCTGCTGCGGCTGCTGGCCGTACGGCCCGGGCTGCTGGGGCTGCTGCCCGCCGTACGGCCCGGGCTGCTGGGGCTGCTGCCCGCCGTATGGGCCCGGCTGGTTGTAGCTCATGGGGGTTCCCCTCCGAAACGCTTAACTTTTCTTGACATCCTGACGCAAGCGGGCCCGGCCGAATGACCGGGCCGGGCCGCGCGCGTGACAGGCGTCAGATCTTGACGCGGACTTCCCCGCGGAACTTGGCCGTGGTGGTCGCGGCCTCGTCGAGGTCGGCTGCCTTGCCGGACAGCGCGCTCGCCACGTCCGTGGTGACGACGTAGCCGATGGTGCTGTGGTCGCCCCAGATGCACGTCGACGCGGACATCTCGCTCGGCCCGGAGGACCCGGCGGTGGAGCCGGAGGTGCCCGCGCCGCTGCCCAGGTCGACCTTCATCTCCTGGCACTTCATGACGGCGCCGTCGAGTTCGGCGGGCTTGTACTCCTTCGGCTCGCCGACCAGCGTGACGCTCTCGCCGCTGCCGCCGCCCGCCGACGTCTCGTTCTTCTCCTTGGCGTTCGTGAACATGTGGTCCACGACGCCCTCCGGGTCCTCGATGTCGCCGTAGACACCGCCGAAGGTCAGCACCTTCTGCGCCATCGGGTTGTCCTTGCTGCCCGACTGGTACTGGGCCTGCACGTCCTTGGGGTTCTTCACGCCGGCGGCCTCGGCCTTGTCCAGGTCGACGCTGTTGAGGCCACCGGACCCGCCCGGGTCCTTCTGGTACTCGGTCAGGACCGTCGCCGGCGTCGTCAGCTGGTGCGGGCCGTCGTCCTTGATGCCGGCGTCGTCGCCACCGCCGCCGGCCACGTTCGAGGAGCCGCCGTTCTTGCCGCTCTTGTCGTCGTCTCCGCCGGCGAGGACGAGGTAGCCGCCGACGGCCGCGGCGGCGACCACGGCGACGGCGGCGATGATCAGGCCGGTCTTCTTCTTGCCGCCGCCGGGGGGCGGGGGCGGGACCTGCCCGTAGGGGGCCTGAGGCTGGCCGTACGGGGGCTGAGGGGGCTGCCCGTAGGGGCCCGGCTGCTGGGGCTGGCTGTAGCCGCCCTGCTGCGGGGCCTGCTGGGGGTAGCCGTAGCCGGGCTGGGGAGCCTGGGGCTGCTGGCCGTAGGGGCCGGGCTGCTGCGGCTGCCGGCCGTACGGCCCGGGCTGCTGGGGCTGCTGCCCGCCGTACGGGCCCGGCTGGTTGTAGCTCATTACTGGGGGTCCCTCCCAATGCTTATGTGTTCCGAACATCCTGTCGGATGGGTCTACGGGGCAGGGGCCTCGGGCCGGATCGATGCGGAGTTGTTGAAGGGCTGTTCCAGGGGGCGGACGTACGAAGGCCCGGGGCGGGCGGACCACCCCGGGCCTTTCGCCTCATATGCCGCGACTGCTCCCTATGCCGCGACTGCTCCGCTACGCCTTGACGCGCGCCGCCTTGCGCAGGTCGGCGGCGAACTGGGCGACGTCGTCCGCGGACATGCCGCCGCCGCCCTTCAGCATCGCGGCCATGTCCATGCCGAAGACGATGCCGTACGTGCTGTGGTCCGCCCAGATGCAGACCGGCAGCTTCGTCACGTCGGCGTCTTCCTTGAAGCTCGCGGTCTGGCACTTCATGACGGCGTTGTCGAGGCCGTCGGGCTCGACGGTCTCGGGGCTGCCGACGAGTTCGATCTGTTCGTCGGAGTCGCCGGTGGTCCCGCCCGACTCCTTCTCCGCGTTCTCGTCGGCCTTGGCGAAGCCGTCGTCGACGGCCTGCTCCGGGTCCTCGATCTCGCCGTACATCCCCTGGAAGCTCATCTGCTTGCCCTTGAGAGCTTCACCGGATTCGTACGAGGCCGCCACGTTCTCCGGGTTCTTGATGCCGATCTCCTCGGCGTTCTTCTTGTCGCCGGAGCCGAGCGGGCCGTCGTCGGGGGCGTTGGACTCGTCGCCCTTCTTGTACTCGCCCACCGACGCCGGCGGCACCAGCTTGTGCGCGCCGTCGTCCTCGACCGACGTCGAGCCGCTCCCGCCGCCGAAGACGAAGTACGCCCCGACGCCGAGCGCGGCGACCACGGCGACCGCGCCGATCACGAGCCCGGTCTTCTTCTTTTTGCCGCCGCCGCCCTGAGGCGGCTCCGGGTACGGGGTCTGCCCGTAGGGGCCGGGTTGCTGCGGCTGGCTGTAGCCGCCCTGCTGGGGCGCCTGCGGCGGGGGCTGCTGCGGGAAGCCGTAGCCGGGCTGGGGCTGCTGCTGAGGGGGCTGCCCGTAGGGGTTCGGCGGCTGCTGCGGAGGCTGGCCCCCGTACGGGCCGGGCTGCTGGGGCTGCTGACCCCCGTAGGGTCCCGGCTGCTGCGGAGGCTGACCCCCGTAAGGCCCAGGCTGCTGCGGCTGTTGCCCCCCGTACGGGCCTGGCTCGTTGTAGCTCATTGCGCGGGGTCCCCCTCCGAATGCTGATGTGTCCCGGACATCCTGAAGGAAATCCGGGCCCCCTGGAGCCCCCGGCCACAAGCGATGTCGAACATTCCGGTTTCGGGACCGCTCCACGACCCCTCTAAACTGGCCGCGTGACCGAGAACGCTCAGCAGCAGCCCCCAGCGACCACCCCCGAACTGCCGACCCAGTACGTGCCGGCCGAGGTAGAGGGGCCGCTGTACGAGCGCTGGGTAGAACGGGGTTACTTCTCCGCCGACGAGAAGAGCGAGAAGCCTCCGTACACCGTCGTCATCCCCCCGCCGAACGTCACGGGCGCGCTCCACCTGGGCCACGCCTTCGAGCACACGCTCATCGACGCCCTCACCCGCCGCAAGCGCATGCAGGGCTTCGAGACGCTGTGGCAGCCCGGCATGGACCACGCCGGCATCGCCACGCAGAACGTCGTGGAGCGCGAGCTCGGCAAGGAGGGCAAGTCCCGCCACGACCTCGGCCGCGAGGCGTTCATCGAGCGCGTCTGGAAGTGGAAGAACGAGTCCGGCGGCCAGATCTCCGGCCAGATGCGCCGCCTCGGCGACGGCGTCGACTGGGAGCGCGAGCGCTTCACCATGGACGAGGGCCTCTCGCAGGCCGTCCAGACCATCTTCAAGAAGCTCTACGACGACGAGCTGATCTACCGCGCCGAGCGCATCATCAACTGGTGCCCGCGCTGTCTCACGGCGATCTCCGACATCGAGGTCGAGTACCAGGACGACGACGGCGAGCTCGTCTCGATCAAGTACGGCGAGGGGGAGGAGACGCTCGTCGTCGCCACCACCCGCGCCGAGACGATGCTCGGCGACACCGCCGTCGCGGTCCACCCCGACGACGAGCGGTACAAGCACCTGGTCGGGAAGCAGATCAAGCTGCCGCTGACCGACCGCACGATCCCGGTCGTCGCCGACGAGCACGTCGACCCCGAGTTCGGCACCGGCGCCGTCAAGGTGACCCCGGCCCACGACCCGAACGACTTCGAGATCGGCCAGCGCCACTCCCTGCCGAACATCGCGGTCATGGACGAGCACGCCGTGATCACCGCGCACGGCCCCTTCCAGGGCCTGGACCGCCTGGAGGCCCGCTCCGCCATCGTCGGCGCGCTGCGCGCCGAGGGCCGCATCGTCGCCGAGAAGCGCCCGTACACGCACTCGGTCGGCCACTGCTCGCGCTGCAAGACCACCATCGAGCCGCGTCTGTCGATGCAGTGGTGGGTCAAGGTCGGCCCGCTCGCGAAGGCCGCCGGTGACGCGGTCCGCGACGGCAAGGTCAAGATCCACCCGCAGGAGATGGAGAAGCGGTACTTCGACTGGGTCGACAACCTCCACGACTGGTGCATCTCGCGCCAGCTCTGGTGGGGTCACCGCATTCCGGTCTGGTACGGCCCGAACGGCGAGGTCGTCTGCGTCGGCCCCGACGACGAGGCGCCCACGGGCGAGGGCTGGACGCAGGACAACGACGTGCTCGACACGTGGTTCTCGTCGGGCCTGTGGCCGTTCTCCACCCTCGGCTGGCCCGAGCAGACGGATTCGCTCGCGAAGTTCTACCCGAACTCCGTCCTCGTCACCGGCTACGACATCCTCTTCTTCTGGGTCGCCCGAATGATGATGTTCGGCCTCTACGCGATGGACGGCACCCCGCCGTTCCACACGATCGTGCTGCACGGCATGGTCCGCGACCAGTTCGGCAAGAAGATGTCGAAGTCCTTCGGCAACGCGGTCAACCCGCTGGACTGGATGGACAAGTACGGCTCGGACGCCCTGCGCTTCACCCTCGCCCGCGGCGCCAACCCGGGCACGGACGTGCCGATCGGCGAGGACTGGGTCCAGGGCTCGCGCAACTTCGCCAACAAGATCTGGAACGCCACGCGCTTCGCGATGATGAACGGCGCCACGATCGAGGGCGACCTGCCCCCGGCCGAGCAGCTGTCCGCCACCGACCGCTGGGTGCTCTCCCGCCTCAACGCGACCGTCGCCGAAGTCGACGCGCTCTACGACGACTTCCAGTTCGCCAAGCTCTCCGACGCCCTCTTCCACTTCGCGTGGGACGAGGTCTTCGACTGGTACGTCGAGCTGTCCAAGACGACGTTCATGGCGGGCGGCGACGGCGCGAAGGTCTCGGCCCGCGTCCTCGGCGAGGTCCTCGACGTGACGCTGCGCCTGCTCCACCCGATCGTCCCGTTCGTGACGGAGACGCTCTGGACTGCGCTGACCGGCGGCGAATCGCTCGTCGTCGCCGACTGGCCCTCGGACAGCGGCTTCCGCGACTCGGCCGCCGAGCAGGAGATCGAGACGCTCCAGCAGGTCATCACCGAGGTCCGCCGCTTCCGCGCCGACCAGGGCCTGCAGCCCGGCCAGAAGGTCCCGGCCCGCCTGACCCTGGACGGCACGGCGCTCGCCCCGCACGAGGCCGCCATCCGCCAGCTGCTCCGCCTCCAGCCGGAGGGCGACGCCTTCACGGCGACGGCGACGCTGCCGGTCTCGGGCGCCACCGTCGCGCTCGACCTGTCCGGCACGATCGACATCGAGGCCGAGCGCAAGCGCCTGGCCAAGGACCTCGCCGCCGCCGAGAAGGAGAAGGCGCAGGCCGAGGCGAAGCTGGGCAACGAAGCGTTCCTTGCGAAGGCCCCCGACCAGGTCGTGGACAAGATCCGCGGCCGCCTCACCAAGGCCGAGGCCGACATCGCCCGACTCCAGGCGCAGCTGGAGGCCCTGCCGGCCGCGTAACCGCGTACGCACGCGAAGGCCCCGGGACCGGCACCGGCCCCGGGGCTTTCGCGTGTCTCCTGGACCTCTACACCTCTACACCTCTACACCTCGCTGGTCACCGGGCCGGTGACGGTCTCGGTGGCCTGGGCCGGCAGCGGACGGACCACAGTGCCGTAACCCGCCCGGGTCGGCGCGAGGTCGAGGCCGAGCCGTTCCAACTCCGCCGCGGCCAGGGCGTCCAGCGTCTCCGGGTCGCCGTGCCGCCAGCCCCAGGCGAGGCTGCCGGGCGTCGCGTCCGGGATCTCCGAGGCGGTGAGGGCGACCTCGTGCAGCGGCCGCAGCAGCGAGCGCAGGGCGAGCAGTTCGCGGCCGTCGTCCGAGGCGGCGAGGTCCCGGGCGGCACCCGCCTGCCGGATCCAGCGCAGCCTGCGCGGCAGCCAGGCACTCAGGAGGAGCCCGACGGGTACGACGAAGAGGGCGACGGCACCCACGGCCACGGCGGCCCGTACGGCCACCGGGTCCATGGCGTCGACGGCGTCCGCGATGCGCCGCATGGCGATGTCGACGCGGCCGCCGACCAGCGGCAGCGGCGCGTTGTGTTCCTGGAGGGCGCGGGGGAGGGCGAGCAGACAGGCCAGCCGGTACGCGATGACGGCCGCGGCGGCCCACAGCGCGGTCCACGCGAGTACCCCGGCGTCACCGGCGAGCTGATGGGTCCGCTTGGTGGGATTCTGGGCATACCACATGGTCCGATTTGACCCCCGGCGCACGCAGGGACCGGGCAGCCGCGCCGAGAGGACACCCGTCGTGTGCCCCCTCCGGCGGCATGACCGGGATCACCCGCAACATCCCTGGGTGCGGCAAATCACCAAGACAAGGACGTAAGTCCGGTGAAACGGGCCGAAAGACCTTGGATGATGGAGAGCATGCGCACCCTGCCCGCCGCCCAGGCGATCCGCCAGGCGACGGCCACGGCCGGCCGCCTCTGCGGGCGCTGGTCGCAGGAGCCGCGCGCCGTGGACGTGCTCGCCGCGCTGAGCGCGTTCGCGCTGATGAGCCTGGACATCCCGGGCCTCGCCGAGGCGGAGGACAACAGCCTCAACGGCCCGCTCGCCGCGCTCGCCCTGGCCGCCGGCGCGTCCTCGCTGCTGCTGCGGCGCAGGACGTCCTGGCTGACGTACGCGATCGCGCTCCTCTTCCTGGGCTGGCTGCATGAGCTGACGCTGGCGCAGTTCGCCCTCTACTCCCTGGGCCGCTACCGGGGCCGCACGGCGGGAACCCTCGGCGTCGTCGGCTACGTCGCCTTCGCGTACGTCATGTTCAACCTGCCTGGCTGGCCGGTGCACCGCGGGGACACGCTCAGCTCGTTCCTGAGCCTCGTCGTCCCGATCGGCGTGCTCGCGGCGGGCGTCGGCGTCGCCGCGAACCGGCAGGACCTGGTCCGCGCGCTGGAGGCGCAGCGCGCGGAGACGGAGACGCTGCACGCCGTCCAGCAGGAGCGGGTCCGCATCTCGCGGGACGTGCACGACTTCGTCGGCCGCGAGCTGACGCTGCTGAGCGTGCGGTCCCAGGTGCTGGCGCGCAGGGCCGCGGGCGGGCCCTTCGAGGACGGCTTCGAGGAACTCTCGGAGACGGCGCGCAGCGCGCACCGGATGCTGAACGAGATCATCGTGCAGCGCGGCACGGACGGCGCCCCGACCCCCGGCCTGGACGCGCTCCCCGAACTGGCGGCCCACAGCGCTCGGGCGGGCAGCCCGGTCGACCTCCGGATCGACGACGAGGCCCACCGCCTCTCGCCGCTGCGCCAGGCGGCGGTGCACCGGGTGGTCCAGGAATGCCTGACGAACGCGGCGAAGCACGCGCCGGGCGAACGGGTGACGGTGCACGTGGCCGTGCAGGGCACCCACCTACAGATCACGGTCCGCAACCCCCTCCCCACCAAGGCCCCGTCCTCGCCTCCGGTCTCCGCCGGCACGGGCACCACAGGCATGGCGGAACGCGTCCGGGCGGTGGGCGGCACGTTCACGGCAGGCCCGACCGACACGACGTACGAGGTCAGGGCCACGCTCTCCACAGGCGAGCTGACCTAGGGCCGGGCGGGTGGGTGGGGTGTCCCCTGCGACGTCCCCCCGGGGTAGGAGCCCCAAGCCCGCCGCTTCGCGGCGGATGTAGGGGGCGGCCCCCCCCCCCCTTCGCGGCGGATGTATCCCACCCACCCACCCGTTTGCCCCGCGACGCAGCTGCCAGGTAGGAGCCCAGGGGCGGGGGGGGCGGGGGGAAGCCCAAGACACAGCCCCAGCCAAGGGCAGAAGTGGCGACGGGCCGCAGCCGCAAACGCGTCCCGAGGGGACGTGGGGGTATGTGCGCACGGAGCACCGAGCGAACATTGGCGTCTTTGGACTTGAGGCGTGGCGAAGGGATAGCGAGTACGTACATACCCCCACGGCCCCGCCCCACAGACGAACCCAAGGCGAGAGCCCCCAGCCACGGCCGGGGGCCTACGCCGCGGTCATCACCCGCTCAAGCCCGTCGAAGTCCTCCACGCACTTCCCGCACCCCATCGCCACACTGTCCAGCGGCTCATCGGCGACGAAGACGGGAATCCCCGTACCGGACGCGATGCGCAGATCGAGACCGGGCAGCAGCGCACCCCCACCGGTCAGTACGATCCCGTGTTCCATGATGTCGCCGGACAGCTCGGGCGGACACTCCTCCAGCGTCGCCTTCACCGCGGCGATGATCTGCTCGACGGGCTCGTCCAGCGCGGCCCGCACCTCACGCGTGGTCAGGTCCACGGTCTTCGGCAGCCCGCCCACCTTCTCCCGCCCCCGCACGGTGAACGTCCGCATCTCCAGCGCGTCCTCACCCGGCACCGGCCACGCCGACCCGATGGCGACCTTGATGTCCTCGGCGGTGCGCTCGCCGATGAGCAGCGTGTGCTCCTTGCGGACGTAGTCGGTGATGGCGGAGTCGAGCCGGTCGCCGCCCACCCGCAGCGACTGGGCCGTGACGATCCCGCCCAGCGAGATGACGGCGACCTCGGTGGTGCCGCCCCCGATGTCGACGACCATCGACCCGCGGGGCTCGGAGACGGGCAGCCCCGCTCCGATGGCCGCCGCCATCGGCTCCTCGATGAGGTGCACGGCCCGCGCCCCGGCCCGCTGCGACGCGTGGACGATCGCGCGCCGCTCGACGGGCGTGACCCCGCTCGGCACGCACACGACCATGCGCGTACGGGGACGGCGCCCGGGCAGGGCCTTGCGCACGAAGTGCCGGATCAGTTCTTCGGCGGCTTCGTAGTCGCTGATCACGCCGTCCCGCAGCGGACGGATGGCGGTGATGGAACCGGGCGTCCGCCCGATGGTCTCCTTGGCCTCCGCGCCCACGGCGAGCACCCGGCTCTTGCCGCCCTTGTCCGCCCGCACGGCGACCACGGACGGCTCGTTGAGCACGATCCCCTTGCCGCGCACGTAGAGGAGGGTGTTCGCAGTGCCGAGGTCGATACCTATGTCCATGATCGCCAAGTTTGCCCGGTGGCACTCCGAAGCGGAGGGACCAAAGTCCCGAATCGGACGGGCCAAAGGTCCCGACGAAGCACCCGACGAAGCACCCGGCGAGGCACCCGGCGAAGCACCCGACGAAGCACCCGAGGACCCCCCACCCCCCGAGGAGACGGCCCTGCCCGCGCGTGTCGGTGCCGCTCCGTAGACTGGCGTACGTGAGTGACCTCCCCCCGCACGACGACAGCGCCGACCGACCCGCCGACGGCGACCCCTTCGACGAGATCGTCGGTGCCGAGACCGACCGCGACCCGGACCTCGCGGTGATCGAGGCCGGCAGCCGCACCCTCCGCACGCAGGGAGGGCCGCCGCAGGCCGACATCCCCGCGCGCCCCACCGATCCGGAGGTGGACCGGACGCTGCGCGAGGTGGAGACGGAGCTCGCGGGCCGCTGGGGCGAGACGAAGCTGGAGCCCTCCGTCCGCCGCATCGCCGCCCTGATGGACGTCCTGGGCGAGCCCCAGCGCGCGTACCCCTCGATCCACATCACGGGTACGAACGGCAAGACGTCCACGGCCCGCATGATCGAGGCGCTGTTCTCCGCCTTCGAGCTGCGCACCGGCCGCTACACCTCGCCCCACGTCCAGTCGATCACCGAGCGGATCAGCCTGGACGGCGCCCCCATCGAGGCCGAGCGCTTCGTCGAGACGTACAACGACATCAAGCCCTACGTGGAGATGGTCGACTCCCAGCAGGAGTACCGGCTCTCGTTCTTCGAGGTCCTCACCGGCATGGCGTACGCGGCCTTCGCGGACGCCCCGGTCGACGTGGCCGTCGTCGAGGTCGGCATGGGCGGCAGCTGGGACGCGACGAACGTGATCGACGGCTCGGTCGCCGTCGTCACCCCCATCGACCTGGACCACACGGACCGCCTGGGCTCCACGCCGGGCGAGATCGCCACGGAGAAGGCCGGCATCATCAAGCCGGACGCCACGGTGATCATGGCCCAGCAGTCGGTGGACGCCGCGCAGGTGCTCCTGAAGAAGGCCGTCGAGGTCGACGCGACGGTCGCCCGTGAGGGCCTGGAGTTCGGCGTCGTCGCCCGCCAGGTCGCGGTCGGCGGCCAGCTCCTGACGCTCCGGGGGCTCGGCGGGGAGTACGAGGAGGTCTTCCTGCCCCTGCACGGCGAGTACCAGGCGCACAACGCCGCGGTGGCGCTCGCCGCCGTCGAGGCGTTCTTCGGCATCGGCTCGCAGCACTCGCGCACGCTCGACATCGACACGATCCGCAAGGCCTTCGCCTCGGTCGCCTCGCCGGGCCGCCTGGAGGTGGTGCGCCGCTCGCCCACCGTCGTCCTGGACGCCGCGCACAATCCGGCGGGTGCCCGCGCCACCGCCGCCGCGATCAGCGAGGTCTTCGACTTCAGCCGGCTGATCGGCGTGGTCGGCGCGAGCGACGACAAGGACGTGAAGGGGCTCCTGGAGGCCTTCGAGCCGATCTTCGCCGAGATCGTCGTCACGCAGAACTCCAGCCACCGCGCGATGGACGCGGACACGCTCGCCGGAATCGCCGTGGAGGTCTTCGGCGACGACCGCGTGCAGGTCGAGCCGCGCCTGGACGACGCGCTGGAGGCGGCGATCACCCTCGCCGAGGAAGAGGGGGAGTACGCGGGCGGCGGCGTCCTCATCACTGGTTCCGTCATCACGGTCGGCGAGGCCCGACTGCTCCTGGGGAGAGGCTGAATTCCTGTGCGTGTGCTCTGCGCTTCGACGCTGATCGGTGAGTTCTTCGTCATCGGCTTCGCGGGCCTGGTCGCCATGAAGGACCCGGACCTGTCCATGGGGACGGTCTGGACGGTCTGCGGCGTCGCGATGCTGCTGAGCCTCCTGCTCTGCGGGATGCTCACCCGGCCCGGCGGGGTGCAGCTCGGCTGGGCCCTGCAGATCCTGCTGGTGGCCAGCGGTTTCGTGGTGCCGATGATGTTCCTCATGGGCGCGGTGTTCGCCGCTCTGTGGTGGGCGTCGGTCCACTTCGGGCGCAAGGTGGACGAGGCGAAGGCACGCTTCGCGGCCATGACCGAGGGGCAGGCGGAGGCCGGAGGTAACGCCGCGTAGCCGTCCCCGGTATCGTGCGGCCCAATCCCCCGTGATCGTAGAGATCGTAAGAACACCTCTTGGAGCCGCACATGAGCCAGCGCACCCTCGTCCTGCTGAAGCCCGACGCCGTCCGTCGTGGTCTGATCGGAGAGATCATCGGCCGCATCGAGCGCAAGGCGGGCTGGACGATCTCCGCGCTGGAACTGCGCTCGCTGGACCAGGAGACCCTGGAGCAGCACTACGGCGAGCACAAGGGCAAGCCGTTCTACGAGCCGCTGGTCGCCTTCATGTCGTCCGGTCCCGTCGTCGCGCTCGTCGTCGAGGGCGAGCGGGTCATCGAGGGTGTGCGCGCGCTCGCCGGGCCGACCGACCCGATCGCCGCGGCGCCCGGTTCGATCCGCGGTGACTTCGGCACGATCGTCCGCGAGAACCTGATCCACGCCTCGGACTCGGAGGAGTCCGCCGAGCGCGAGCTCAAGATCTTCTTCCCGGCCGTCGCCTAGTCCTCTGACCTCGCGTCAGCAGTGCGCTGCCCTGACCTGGGACGGCCGAAGGAATTCGGCCGTCCTTTGGCATATGCGCCCCAATCGGGGGAACCCGTGCCTCCGATGGCACGTCTCCAAAGGCGAGGCGGCACATCATCTGCTGACAATGGCGAAGACCCTCGCGCCGTCTTCGCGCGGCCGAGACTACGATGGAAGCCTCCACTGCCACTCAGCACCCACCTCGCCTACCTAAAAAGCCATCAGAAGCTCCAATAGGGAAGGCCAGACGCATCCTCATGGGGAACAACATGTCGTTCATCGGCCGTGACATGGCTGTCGACCTCGGGACCGCCAACACGCTGGTGTACGTCAGGGGTCGGGGGATCGTACTCAACGAGCCGTCCGTCGTCGCGATCAACACCAACACCGGTGGCATCCTCGCGGTCGGCTCCGAAGCGAAGAAGATGATCGGTCGCACGCCCGGCAACATCGTCGCGGTGCGCCCGCTGAAGGACGGCGTCATCGCCGACTTCGAGATCACCGAGCGGATGCTCCGCTACTTCATCCTGAAGATCCACAAGCGGCGTTACCTCGCCCGCCCGCGCGTCGTCGTCTGCGTGCCCTCGGGCATCACGGGTGTCGAGCGCCGCGCCGTCATCGAGGCGTCCTCGCAGGCTGGCGCGCGCCAGGTGCACATCATCGAGGAGCCCATGGCCGCGGCCATCGGCTCCGGCCTGCCGGTCCACGAGGCCACGGGCAACATGGTGGTCGACATCGGCGGCGGCACCACCGAGGTCGCCGTGATCTCGCTCGGCGGAATCGTCACGGCACAGTCGATCCGCGTCGCGGGCGACGAGCTGGACAACGCGATCATCCAGCACATCAAGAAGGAGTACTCCCTCCTCCTCGGCGAGCGCACCGCCGAACAGATCAAGATCACCATCGGTTCGGCGTACGACATGGACGCCGACGAGCACACCGAGATCCGCGGCCGCGACCTGGTCTCCGGGCTGCCCAAGACCGTCGTCATCTCCGCCGCCGAGGTCCGCAAGGCCATCGAGGAGCCGGTCAACGCGATCGTCGACGCGGTCAAGACGACCCTCGACAAGTGCCCGCCCGAGCTGTCGGGCGACGTCATGGACCGCGGCATCGTCCTGACGGGCGGCGGCGCCCTGCTGCGCGGCCTCGACGAGCGGCTGCGCCGCGAGACCGGCATGCCGATCCACATCGCCGAGGACCCGCTGGACAGCGTGGCGCTCGGCTCCGGGAAGTGTGTCGAGGAGTTCGAGGCGTTGCAGCAGGTGCTCGACGCCCAGCCGCGCAGATGATCTGACGCGAAAACATCCGCCGTACGAGTGCCTGCCACTTCGTGCGGCGGATCGTTGATATAGAGGCAAGACACGCAATTCCCGCAAGGCACGACAATTCCCCAGAACCCCGTGGAACCCGCAGTTTCCATGGAATCCGATTGAGGAAGGCACGCCGCCGCACGTGAGGGACACACGAGAGAGCCGGCTGCTCCTGGTGCTGCTGGTCGCCATCGCGTTCGCTTTGATCACGGTGGACATCCGCGGTGGTGAGGACTCGCCGGTCGACGGTGCCCGCCAGGCCGCCGCCACCGTGTTCGGTCCGGTCGAGGAGGGAATGTCCTCCGCCGTCGACCCGATCGGCAACGCCATCGGCGCGGTCCGCGACTCCGGTGAGCGCCACAGCCGCATCGCCGAACTGGAGCGCCAGAACGCCGCGTTGAAGGCCAAGCTCGGCAGCGACGACCGCAACCGCAGCCGCGTGCGCCAGCTCGACAGCATGCTGAAGACGGCGGGCGCAGGGCAGTACGGCATCAAGGGCGCCGAGGTCATCGGCATAGGAGCGGCCCAGGGCTTCTCCTGGACCGTCACCATCGACGCCGGCGCCAAGGACGGAATCAAGCGCGACATGACCGTCCTGAACAGCGACGGCCTGGTCGGCCGGGTCACCACGGTCGGCCCGGGCACCGCGACCGTCCTGCTCGCCAACGACCCCGACTTCACCGTCGGCACCCGTATGGAGAAGACCGACGAGCTCGGCTTCGCCACCGGACAGGGCGACCGCCCGCTCTCCGTCCAGCTGCTCAACGGCAAGGCGAAGGTCAAGAAGGGCGACCGTCTCGTCACCTTCGGCTCGCAGAAGGACCGGCCGTTCGTGCCCGGCGTCCCGGTCGGCGAGATCGTCCGCGTCGACCCCTCGGGCGGCGACCTGACCCGCAACGTCTACGTGAAGCCGTACGTCGGGTTCACCAAGCTCGACATCGTCGGCATCGTCGTCGAGGCACCCCGCGAGGACCCGCGCGACACGGTCCTGCCGAAGAAGCCCGAGAAGCCCAAGCCGACCCCGACGGTGACCGTGACGGCCACCCCGTCCGGACAGCCCCCGGCCGACGGCGCCGCCGACGACGAGCAGTAGGAGACCGGACCCATGCGCTTCAACCGAATCCTGCTGTCCAGCACACTGGTCGTCGTCGCCCTGGTGATCCAGGTCAGCGTCCTGGCCAGACTCCAGCTGCCGGGCGCCGTGCCCGACCTGGTGCTGCTCACCGTCCTCGGCCTCGCCCTCGTCTACGGCCACGTCGGCGGCGCCCTCGTCGGCTTCGGCGCGGGCCTCCTCGCCGACCTGGCCCCGCCCGCCGACCACGCCGCCGGGCGGTACGCCCTGGTGCTCTGCGTCATCGGCTACCTCGCGGGCCTCGCCAAGCCCGACGGCGGCAGACTCCGGTCCGCCACAGGACCGCTCGTCGTGGTCGTCGGCGCCGCCATCGGATCGACGCTGCTGTACGCGGGCGTCGGCTCCCTCGTCGGCGACACCGCCGCCCGCCATGTCGGCCTGGTCGGGCTCCTGTTCACCGCCGCGCTCTACGACCTGCTGCTCGCGCCGTTCACGGTGCCGCTGATCATCGCGCTCGCCCGGCGCGCTGACAACGACCCGCTGGGGGAGAACGGACCCGCCAACAAGGCGGCCGACGTCTCCTCCGGCTGGCTCTCGTCCGGCACCGGGCTGAGCATCGGCAACCAGCGCGGCGGCGGCCTGCGGGCCAAGGCGGCCAAGGCCCGGGTCGCCCGCGCCGGACGCATCAAGGGGGTCAAGCGGCTGTGACCAACATCCCCGAGACGGGGCGCACGCCCCGCGTGCAGATCCGTCTGGTCGTCATCCAGATCCTCGTCGTCTCCCTCCTCCTCACCCTCGGCGGCCGCCTCTGGTACCTCCAGGTCCGCAACGGCGACGAGTACGCGGAGGAGGCCTCCGGCAACCACGTCCAGCAGGTCGTCCAGCCCGCCGTGCGCGGCTCGATCCTCGACGCCCGCGGGGTGCCGATCGCCGACAACGAGACGCGGCTCGTCGTCTCCGCGTCCCGCACGGACCTGATGAAGATGAAGGACGACGGCAAGGCGGTCCTCGCCAAGCTCGCCGACGTCCTGGAGCTGGCACCGAAGGACGTCGCCGACAAGGTCCGCCTCTGCGACGCGAAGACGCCGCAGCCCTGCTGGAACGGCTCGCCGTACCAGCCCATTCCGATCACCGACGAGGCCACGCCCAAGCAGGCCCTGCAGATCCGCGAGCGCTCCGAGGACTTCCCCGGCATCACCGCCGAGCCCACCGCCGTCCGCCGCTACGCCGCCCCCGGCAAGTCCAACACCGCGCAGGTCCTCGGCTACCTCTCGCCCGTCACCGACGAAGAGATCAACAAGGCCAAGGACACGGACTCGCCGTTCCTCCGCTCCGACCAGGTCGGCCGCTCCGGCCTGGAGCGGACGTACGACAAGCAGCTGCGCGGCAAGGCAGGCGTGACCCGCTACGAGGTCGACAACCTCGGCCGTGTCATCGGCAAGGCCGAGTCCGACGAGGCCGAACCCGGGGCGAACGTCGTCACCAGCATCGACGCGCGCGTGCAGGCCGTCTCCGAGTACTGGCTGAACGACGCGATGAAGAAGGCCCGCAAGGAGTTCGACAAGAACACCGGCGAGAACTACAAGGCCGACGCGGGCGCCGTCGTCGTCATGGAGAACAAGACAGGACGCATCGTCTCCATGGCCTCCAACCCGACGTACGACCCGAACGCCTGGGTCGGCGGCATCTCCGGCAAGGACTACGCCAGGCTCACCGGCAAGAAGTCCAACTACCCGCTGCTGAACCGCGCCATCCAGGGCCAGGCGGCCCCCGGCTCCATCTTCAAGGTCATCCCCACGACCGCGGCGGTCAACGCGGGCTACGACTTCAACGGCCGCTACCCCTGCCCCAGCTCGTACTCCATCGGCGGCCAGACCTTCAAGAACTTCGAGTCCAAGGGCCACGGCTCCATCAGCCTCGGCCAGGCCCTGGAGGTCTCCTGCGACACCGTCTTCTACAAGCTGTCGCACGACCAGTGGGCCAAGGACGGCGGCAACAAGCCCAAGAAGGACGCCAAGGACTGGTTCTACAAGACCGCCCACCAGTTCGGCCTCGGCAAGGAGACCGGCATCGACCTGCCCAACGAGGTCACCGGACGCGTCCCCGACCGCCAGTGGAAGAAGGACTACTGGAAGGCCAACAAGGACGCCTGGTGCAAGCAGGGCAAGAAGAGCGGCGGCGACTACGCCGAGCGCATCGCGTACGAGAACTGCCTCGAAGGCATGAAGATGCGCGCCGGTGACTCCGTCAACTACTCCATCGGACAGGGCGACACCCTCGTCACGCCGATACAGATGGCGACGATCTACTCCGCCATCGCCAACGGCGGCACCATGTACGACCCGACCGTGGGCAAGGCGATCATCAGCGCCGACGGCAAGCGGATCGAGGAGATCAAGCCGAAGTCCCACGGCAGGCTGCCGATGGACGCCAAGCTGCAGAAGGACATAGACGGTGCCCTCGCGGACGTCGCGACGCGCGGTACGGCCGCGTGGCGGTTCGGCGGCTGGCCGCAGGACAAGATCCCCATGCACGCCAAGACCGGTACCGCCGAGGTCTACGGCAAGCAGACCACCTCGTGGTTCGCGACGTACACCAAGGACTACTCGGTCATCATGACGATCTCCCAGGGCGGCACGGGCTCCGGCGCCTCCGGACCCGCCGTCCGCAAGATCTACGACGCGATCTACGGCCTGGACGACGAGGGCAAGCAGGACCCGAAGAAGGCGCTCCTGCCCGAACCGCAGAAGGACCTGCCGAAGATCGAGACCGACGGCTCCATCGACGCCCCGAAGGTCAAGCCGTACAAGCCCGAGGCACCCAAGAAGCCGGCCGAGCAACAGGAACTGGCGGGCGCCCCGGCCAGTTGGAGGCGTGACTGATGACCGGCAGTGGCTTCTCCGTCTCCGGGTACGGACCCGAGCGCTCCGGAGTGTCGCGGCTCCTCGCCCGCGACTCGGTGGTGCGCCGGCTCGACTGGGTGATACTGCTCTGCGCCCTCGCGCTGTCCGTGATCGGCTCCGCGCTCGTCTACTCGGCGACCCGCAACCGCACGGAGCTCGTCGGCGACGACCCGTACGCTTTCCTGCTCAAGCACGTCATGAACATCGGCATCGGGCTCGCCCTGATGGCCGGCACGATCTGGCTCGGTCACCGCACCCTGCGCACGGCCGTGCCGATCCTCTACGGCATCTCGGTCTTCCTCGTCCTGCTCGTCCTCACCCCGCTCGGCGCCACCATCAACGGCGCCCACGCGTGGCTCGTGGTCGGCGGCTTCTCGCTCCAGCCCTCCGAGTTCGTGAAGATCACGATCATCCTCGGCATGGCGATGCTGCTCGCCGCCCGCGTCGACGCGGGCGACCGGGAACACCCCGACCACCGCACGGTCGTGCAAGCCCTCGGGCTCGCGGCCGTGCCGATCGCCATCGTCATGCTGATGCCCGACCTGGGCTCGGTCATGGTCATGGTGATGATCGTGCTCGGCGTCCTGCTCGCCTCGGGCGCCTCCAACCGATGGGTGTTCGGACTGCTCGGCACCGGCGTCGCCGGTGGCGTCGCCATATGGCAGCTCGGTGTCCTCGACGACTACCAGATCGCCCGCTTCGCCGCCTTCGCCAACCCCGCCCTCGACCCGGCGGGCGTCGGCTACAACACCAACCAGGCGCGCATCGCCATCGGCTCCGGCGGCCTCACCGGCACAGGACTGACCAAGGGCTCGCAGACCACCGGCCAGTTCGTCCCCGAACAGCAGACGGACTTCGTCTTCACCGTCGCGGGCGAGGAGCTCGGCTTCGTGGGCGCGGGCGCGATCCTGGTGCTGCTCGGCGTCGTCCTGTGGCGCGCCTGCCGCATCGCCCGCGAGACCACCGAGCTCTACGGCACGATCGTCGCCGCGGGCATCATCGCGTGGTTCGCCTTCCAGTCCTTCGAGAACATCGGGATGACCCTCGGCATCATGCCGGTGGCGGGCCTCCCGCTGCCCTTCGTCAGTTACGGAGGTTCGTCGATGTTCGCGGTCTGGGTGGCCGTCGGCCTGCTCCAATCGATCAAGGTGCAACGGCCGATGTCCGCGTAGGGCCTGTTCCGGAAGTCCGGTCGCAGGCATGTTTGACCCCGCGTTTCGCGTCTAGATTCAATTCATGGCGGAGACGAAGCGCGAGATCGAGCGGAAGTACGACGTCGGAGCGGGCGCGGCGCTGCCCGACCTGTCCGGCGTCGCCGGGGTCCACGACGTGATCGACCGGGGCGTCGTCGAGCTGGACGCCGTCTACTGGGACACCCCCGACCAGCGCCTCGCCGCAGGATCGGTCACGCTGCGGCGGCGCACCGGCGGCGACGACGCGGGCTGGCACCTGAAACTGCCGGTGTCCCTCGCCGAGGGCGTGCGGGACGAGATCCACGCGCCGCTCTCGGAGACGGTGCCGCGCGCCCTCTTCGGCCTCGTGCGCTCCCGGGTGCGCGAGGCCGACCTTGTCCCCGTCGTCAGACTGCGCTCCGCCAGGAACCTGTGCCACCTCGTGGACGCCCGGGGCGCCCTGCTCGCCGAGGTCAGCGTCGACGAGGTGCGGGCCGACCGGCTCGACGGCGCCACCGGCTCGGCCGCGTGGACCGAGGCCGAGGTGGAGCTGGCGGACGGCGGCGACCCCGCGTTCCTCGACAAGGTCGAGAAGAAGCTGAAGAAGGCGGGCGCGCGCCGCTCCTCGTCCTCGTCGAAGCTGGCCAGGGCGCTGGCCGAGACCGCGCCGAAGAAGAGCGGTACGGAGCCGGCCAGGGCCGAGACCGCCACCGGCAGCGGCAAGAAGGCAGGCAAGAGCGAGGCCGTCGCCGAGGCGGTCCGCGAAGCCGTCGGCAAGGGCCCCGGCACCGCCGGCGACCACGTCCTCGCCCACCTCCGCGCCCAGCGCGACGCGATCGTCTCGCTCGACCCCGCCGTCCGCCGCGACCTGCCCGACTCCGTCCACCAGATGCGGGTCGCCACCCGCCGGATGCGGAGCGCCTTCAAGTCGTACCGGAAGATCCTCGACCGGACCGTCACCGACCCCGTCGGCGACGAGCTCAAGTGGCTCGCGGGCGAACTGGGCGTCGACCGCGACCAGGAGGTCCTGAACGAGCGGCTCACCACCCGCATCGACGACCTGCCGAGGACCCTCCTCCTCGGCCCCGTCCGCGGCCGCCTGCGCATCTGGAGCGTCGCCCGCCGCGCAGGCTCACGGCGCAGGACGGTCG
This sequence comes from Streptomyces sp. NPDC093510, assembly GCF_040683555.1. Classification (NCBI taxonomy): domain Bacteria; kingdom Bacillati; phylum Actinomycetota; class Actinomycetes; order Kitasatosporales; family Streptomycetaceae; genus Streptomyces; species Streptomyces sp. NPDC093510. The sequence continues at coordinate 5,522 of NZ_JBFBEE010000026.1, read as the reverse complement.
CCGTCCTCGACAGCGAGCGCTACCTCACCCTCCTGGACACCGTCGACGCCCTGCTCGCCGACCCCCCGCTGCGCCCCGCAGCCACCACGCCGCCCGCGAAAGCGCTCCCCAAGGCGGCCCTCAAGGACTACGCCCGCCTCGCCGCCCGCGTCGAGCACGCCCTGGAGCTGCCTCCGGGCAAGGAGCGCGACCTCGCCCTGCACGACGCCCGCAAGGCCGCCAAGCGCGCCAGGTACACGGGCGAGGCCGCCGTGCCCGCGCTCGGCAAGCCCGCCCAGCGTTTCGCCAAGCGGATGAAGGCCGTGCAGAGCGTCCTCGGCGACCACCAGGACAGCGTCGTCGCACGCGACGCCCTGCGCGCCCTGGCGATCCAGGCGCACCTGGCGGGGGAGTCCGCGTTCACCTGGGGCCTGCTGTACGGCCAGGAGGAGGCGGCGGGCGCCGACGACGAGCGCGAGCTGCCGGGGGTGTGGGCCGAGGCGTCCCGGGAGAAAATCCGCGCGGCGCTGGGCGGGTGAACACCGGGGTACGCTTGATGGTCACCCCTGCCCGCTCATGAAGGTTCGCGATGTCTGCCGAGTCGGTCTTCCCACAGCTCGAAGCTCTGCTCCCGCATGTGCAGAAGCCCATCCAGTACGTCGGCGGTGAGCTGAACAGCACCGTCAAGCCGTGGGAATCCTGCGACGTCCGCTGGGCGCTCATGTACCCGGACGCGTACGAGGTGGGCCTGCCCAACCAGGGCGTCATGATCCTCTACGAGGTCCTGAACGAACGCGAGGGCGTGCTCGCCGAGCGCACCTACAGCGTCTGGCCCGACCTGGAGGCCCTGATGCGCGAGCACCAAGTCCCGCAGTTCACGGTGGACAGCCACCGGCCCGTCGGCGCCTTCGACGTGTTCGGCCTCAGCTTCTCCACCGAGCTCGGGTACACGAACATGCTCACCGCCCTGGACCTCGCGGGCATCCCGCTGGAGTCCAAGGACCGCACCGTCGACGACCCGATCGTGCTCGCCGGCGGCCACGCGGCCTTCAACCCCGAGCCGATCGCCGAGTTCATCGACGCCGCGATCATCGGCGACGGCGAGCAGGCCGTGCTCGACATGACGGAGATCATCCGCGCCTGGAAGGCCGAGGGCCGTCCCGGCGGCCGCGAGGAGGTCCTCTTCCGCCTCGCCAGGACCGGCTCGGTCTACATCCCCCGGTTCTACGACGTCGAGTACCTCCCGGACGGCCGCATCGGCCGCGTCGTCCCCAACCGCAGCGGCGTGCCGTGGCGCGTGTCCAAGCACACCGTCATGGACCTCGACGAGTGGCCCTACCCCAAGCAGCCCCTCGTCCCGCTCGCCGAGACCGTCCACGAGCGCATGTCCGTGGAGATCTTCCGCGGCTGCACCCGCGGCTGCCGTTTCTGCCAGGCCGGCATGATCACGCGCCCCGTGCGGGAGCGAAGCATCACCGGCATCGGCGACATGGTCGACAAGGGTCTCAAGGCGACCGGCTTCGAGGAGGTCGGCCTGCTGTCGCTCTCCTCCGCCGACCACAGCGAGATCGCCGACGTCGCGAAGGGCCTCGCCGACCGGTACGAGGAGGACAAGATCGGCCTGTCCCTCCCCTCGACCCGCGTCGACGCCTTCAACGTGGACCTCGCCAACGAGCTGACCAGGAACGGCCGCAGGTCGGGCCTGACCTTCGCCCCCGAGGGCGGCTCCGAGCGCATGCGCAAGGTCATCAACAAGATGGTGTCCGAGGAAGACCTCATCCGCACCGTCTCCACCGCGTACGGCAACGGCTGGCGCCAGGTGAAGCTGTACTTCATGTGCGGCCTGCCCACCGAGACCGACGAGGACGTCCTCCAGATCGCCGACATGGCGACGAAGGTCATCCAGAAGGGCCGCGAGGTCTCCGGCTCGAACGACATCCGCTGCACGGTGTCGATCGGCGGCTTCGTGCCCAAGCCGCACACCCCCTTCCAGTGGGCACCGCAGCTCTCCTCCGAGGAGACCGACGCCCGCCTGGAGAAGCTCCGCGACAAGATCCGCGGCGACAAGAAGTACGGCCGCTCGATCGGCTTCCGCTACCACGACGGCAAGCCCGGCATCGTCGAGGGCCTGCTCTCGCGCGGCGACCGCCGCATCGGCGCCGTCATCCGCGCCGTCTACGAAGAGGGCGGCCGCTTCGACGGCTGGCGTGAGCACTTCAGTTACGAGCGCTGGATGCGGTGCGCCGAGAAGACGCTGCCCGAGATGGGCGTCGACGTCGACTGGTACACCACGCGTGAGCGTACGTACGAAGAGGTCCTGCCCTGGGACCACCTGGACTCCGGCCTCGACAAGGACTGGCTCTGGGAGGACTGGCAGGACTCGCTCGACGAGACCGAGGTCGAGGACTGCCGCTGGACGCCGTGCTTCGACTGCGGCGTGTGCCCGCAGATGGACACGCACATCCAGGTCGGCCCCACCGGCAAGAAGCTCCTGCCCCTCACGGTCGTCAAGTAGCCGTACGTGCCCCTGCTCGTCCCGCCCACGGCCCTCGTGCACCGCTCCTACATCGCCGCGATGGAGGAGTTCCGGTCCGAGGGCCGGGGCGGGGACGACGACGACACCACGCTCGGCCGCACCCTGCGGGACTACGGCGAGAAGTGGCACGAGCCCGCCGTCTTCGCGCGCCACGTCGCCGAGGTACGCGCCGCCGCCTACCCCGCCGAGCCGTACTCCGTCCCCGTCACCACCCTCTGGTACGTCGACGGCGCCGACTATCTCGGCCGCATCGCCATCCGGCACACCATCGCCACCCGCTTCCTCCGCGAGTACGGCGGCCACATCGGCTACGACGTGCGCCCCACCGCCCGCCGCCGCGGCCACGCCACCGACATGCTGCTCGCCAGCCTCCCGCACGCCGCCGGACTCGGCCTGGACTCCGTCCTCGTGACCTGCGACACCGACAACACCGGCTCGCGCAAGGTCATCGAGGCCGCGGGCGGCACGTTCGAGGACGAACGAGGCGGAAAGCTGCGGTACTGGATCCGAACCGGCGCCGCGCGCGTCTAGGACGACATGGACCTGGAAAAACGGCCGCAGCAACAGCCTCTGACGCCCGAGCAGCCCCTGGCGCCCGCGCGGCCGCAGGCCGAAGGCTGTCTCGCCGTCGCGATCCGCATCCCGGTGCGGATCGTGGTGCTCGTGCTCGTCGTCCCCGTGCGCCTGGTGTGGGACGCGCTCGCCGTGTGCGGTCACTTCCTGTACCGCAACGCGCTGCGGCCCGTCGGCCGCGCCATCGCCACCGTGCTGACCTGGCTGTTCAAGGCCGTCTTCGTCTGGCCGTGGGTCGGCCTGTGGCGGTACGCGCTCGTGCCCGTCGGCAAGGGCCTCGCTTGGCTGGGCCGGATGCTCGTCGTCGTCCCCGCGGTGTGGCTCCACACACACGTCCTGACGCCGACCGGACGCGGCATCGCCTGGCTCGGACGGGTCCTGTTCGTGATCCCGGCGGTCTGGCTCTACACCCGCGTGCTGACGCCGGTCGGACACGGCATCGGCGCCGCCCTGGTGTGGCTGTTCAAGGCGGTCTTCGTCTGGCCGTGGGTGGGCCTGTGGCGGTACGTGGTCGTGCCGGTCGGGGTCGCCATCGCCTGGCTGGTGCGGACACTGATCGTGGTGCCCGCCGGCTGGCTGTACCGCGCCGTGCTCACACCGCTCGGACACGGCATCGCGACACTCTTCCGCTGGATCTTCGTCCTGCCCCTCCTCGCCCTCTGGCGCTGGGTGCTCGCGCCGCTCGGCAGGGCGCTCGCCGTCGTCGCGCGCGAGATCGGCGACGCGTTCGGACACGCCTGGCGCATCGCCGGGCACATCTCCCTCGCCGTCGGCCGCTTCCTCGGCAAGCTCCTCCGGTGGATCTTCGTCGAGCCGGTGCGGTGGGCGTACCGCTCGGTTCTCACGCCCGTCGGGCACGTCGTCCGCGACGCGCTGTGGCGGCCCGCCGCCGCGGCAGCCCGGAGCGTCGGCCGCACGACACGGCAGGCCCTCGCCTCCGTGCGCGACAGCGTGCGCCAGGCCAGAGCCGACGTACGGCGGATGCTCTTCGGCGCTCCGAAGGAGCCCGTGCCCGTACCGGTGGCCCGGCGGGAACCGGACACGCCCGAGGCACGTACTCTAGGTAGCAGTACGACGGCACTCATGAAGGACTGACGACACTGGGCAAGCGACAGCCCGTAGGCCCGCCGCCCGCACCCGCGGTGCAGCGCATCCGACTGCGCTACACCAAGCGCGGCCGCCTCCGGTTCACCAGCCACCGCGATTTCCAGCGCGCTTTCGAGCGTGCGCTGCGCCGCGCCGAGGTGCCCATGGCGTACTCGGCGGGGTTCACCCCGCACCCGAAGGTGTCGTACGCCAATGCCGCACCCACCGGCACGGGCAGTGAGGCCGAGTATCTGGAGATCGCGCTCACCGCACAGCGCGACCCCGCCAAGCTCCGTGAGCTCCTCGACGAGTCGATGCCCGCCGGGCTCGACATCGTCGACGCCGTGGAGTCCCGCACCTCAGGACTCGCCGACCGGCTCACGGCCTCCGTATGGGAGCTGCGCCTCGTCGGTGTGGAGCCCGCGGAGGCGGAGCGCGCCGCCGGTCTCTTCACGGCGGCGGAGCAGGTCGAGGTCCAGCGCCGCACGAAGAACGGCATGCGCACCTTCGACGCACGCGAGGCCGTCGTGAGCCTGGCACTCGCCGACGGCGAACCGGTCGCGCATGACGCCGATAGGCCGACCGACAAGCCCTGTGCGATACTGCGGCTGGTTGTTCGGCACGTGACACCTGCCGTACGACCTGACGACGTCCTGTCCGGTCTCCGAGCTGTGGCCGACCTGGCGCCGCCGGTCCCCGCAGCGGTGACCAGGCTGGCGCAGGGGCTTTTCGATGAAGAGACCGGCACGGTGACCGACCCGCTCGCGCCCGACCGCGAGGCAGACACGGCCGCCCCACCCACGGCCGCCGTAGCTGCCGCCGCGAAGGCGCCGGTGCCGGAAGGCCCCCGTTAAGGACGTACGTCACCGCGCAGCCCTCGTACTCGGGAGCCACCTGGGTCGGGCAGCGCACTGACCGAGACTTTCGCCAGGCCGTCCGCACATGGGCGTACGGAACCGGCGAGACAAGACATAGAGCTCCCGTGCGGCGCCCACGCCCCCGGATGGCGGCCCCGCGCATAGCGCGAGCCGCGGACATCACCGGACCAGGCGCGGCGCCCGGGAGCGTGACGGGAGAACCGCCCGCATGCTTGAGCCGACCGAACCCACTGAGGGCTCGCAGAACAACACCCCCAGCGACACCCTGCCGCCGCGCCGCAGGCGCCGCGCCGCATCGCGACCCGCCGGCCCGCCGACGGGCGCCGCCGAAGCCGCGGCCCCGGCCATAACGGCCACCCCCGCCGAAGAGGCCCCCGAGGTCGACGAGACCGAGGAGACGGCCGAGGCCGTCGAGGCCCCGGCGCCCGCCGCCGAGCCGGAGCCCGAGGCCGCGCCGGAGCCCGAGGCCG